>JAPOOT010000486.1 GCA_026713285.1 Gemmatimonadota bacterium
CGGTCAGCCTGATCGAAATCGGACCAGTTTGGTACGTCGATGCGGTAGCCCGGCGGTAGATCGACCGCCGCTCCCGAACCCCCCGTGGGGCGAATGGGTGATTTCGACGTTACGCACGCGCCGGTGTCTGCCCAGTTTCAGGGCGAGGCGCTCGGCGTGATTCCGCAGGTCGTCGAAATTGGGTAGTGTATCACCTGGGGATGGGCGATTCGGCAGTTGTTCTTTCCTTATTTACCATGTTAAACCTTCTTGACACACTCGATTTTCATGGTAAATTGTCAGTATGATTCCCCGACCCGCCATAATGGAGTCCATCGCAAGGACCCTTTCGCGCAGCCCCGTCGCCCTGCTTCTGGGGCCTCGGCAATGCGGCAAGACGACGTTGGCCCGCCAACTTGTGCCTTGCGAGGATCTGAACTACTTCGACCTCGAAGACCCGGCAAGTCTGGCGAGACTGGATGAGCCCATGACGGCGCTGGGTCCGCTCGAGGGCCTGGTGGTCATCGACGAGATACAGCGCCGGCAGGAGTTGTTCCCGGTCCTGCGGGTTCTGGCCGACCGGACGCCGTCGCCCGCCCGGTTCCTCATCCTGGGCAGCGCTTCTTCGGACCTCATGCGTCACGTATCGGAATCTCTGGCCGGTCGCGTGGAACGTATCATAATGCGGGGTTTCAGCCTTTCCGAGGTCGAAGCCGTTTACCACCGGAAGCACTGGCTACGCGGGGGATTTCCGAGATCGTACCTCGCCGCGTCCGAAGCGGACAGCACCGTCTGGCGCAGGGAATTCATGCAAACCGTGGTCGAACGGGACGTGCCGCAACTCGGTCTTCGTCTGCCGGCTGCGACGCTGTTGCGGTTCTGGACCATGCTGAGTCATTACCACGGCCAGGTATGGAACGCGGCCGAAACGGCTAGGTCTCTCGGCGTCGCCGAAACCACCACCCGCCGCTATCTCGACGTACTCGAAGGACTGTTCATGGTCAGGCGGTTGAATCCATGGTTTGCCAACCTGAAGAAGAGGCAGGTCAGGTCGCCCAGGATATACGTCCGGGATAGCGGCCTGCTCCACGCGCTTCTGGGCATTCGGTCAGAACGGGACCTGTTGTCCCATCCAAAGTCGGGAGCATCGTGGGAAGGATACGTCGTCGAGGAGATTCTGTCCGTCTTCGCGCCTGAAGAAGTCTATTTCTGGGCGACCCACAACGGAGCCGAACTGGACCTTCTCCTGGTCAAAGATGGTCGGAGGATCGGCGTGGAGTGCAAACGTCAGGATGCGCCGCGCATGACGCGTTCCATGCGCGTTGCGAAGGAAGATCTGGATCTGGATCATCTGTACGTCGTCTATCCCGGTTGTAAGACGTATGCAATCGACGAGAAAGTTACCGTAACGCCTCTTTCACACATTTAAAACCCCGGCCGCTCCACGTCCTCAGCAGCCGGTCCCTGCAGGTTGACGTTGTCCGCGGTGGGCCAGCGCACGGTATACTGCGCGGAGCGGTCCCGCTTGTAACCGGCGTGCCAGTAATTGCTGGCCGCCAGCCACTCCAGCAGGTCTTCCTTCATCTTCGTCTTGATCCCCGCATACGCATCGTCGTCCCACCGGTTCCACAACTCTCCGGGATCGGTTTCCAGGTCGTATAGCTCGCCCTCTTCCTGGCCGATGTAGTAGACCATCTTGTGGGACTGGCCGCGCATCATGATCTGGTAGTTGTCCTCGCAGAAGACGTAATCCCGCGGAACGACCTTTCCATCCGGGTCGGCGTAGGGCATGAGGGAACGCCCTTCCAGGTAGGTGGGGACCGGAACGCCCGCCGCTTCGAGGATGGTGGGCCCGAGGTCCATGAGGGAGACCAGGTCGCTTACGTGGTCGCCCCGGCGCCGGCGGTCCGGGTAGCGGATGATGAGCGGAATGTGGGTGATGGTGTCGTACATGAGCCACTTGTAGGCCATGGCGTGGTCGCCCAGGTTCTCGCCGTGGTCCGAACAGAAGACGACCAGCGTGTTGCCCAGGCAGCCTCTTTCCTCCAGGGCGTCCATGATTTCGCCCATCTTCTCGTCCACCGTGGTTACTTTCGCGTAATAGTGGCGGCGCATGCTATCGATGCGGTCGTCGTTCGCCAGGTACATGTTGATACCGGATTCGTGGCCGGCCGTGGAGAACATCTTCTTCAGCGCTTCATGCTGTCGCGGTTTTTCCGCCAGTTCGTTCTCCCGGGTTACCGGCCGGGGTATCTCCACTCCGTCGTACAGGCTCAAATGGCGGGGCAGCGGGTCCCAGGGTTCGTGGGGACCCGTAAAGCCGATTTCCAGGAAGAAGGGTTTGTCGCCGCGGTGGCTGCGGATCCAGTTGAGCGCCGAGTCGCCGATGAAGACGTCGCTGTGGAACCGCTCCTCCTCGTGCCACGGCACGCCCTGCAGTTTCGTCCACCAGTCGGGGTCGGTCTTGTGCCGGTCGTTGGGCCGTTCCACCCCGTGGAAGGTCATGTACCGGCCCCAGTCGTCGTCCGCGCCGCCGCCGGCCAGGTTCATGTTGGTAGGATTCTCGACGACGACCCGTTCGTGGAACCCGCCGGGCACGTCCCGGGGCGTGAAATGCATCTTGCCGATGCTGGCGCACCAGTAGCCGTTTTCCGCGAGGTCCTGCACCCAGTTGCGGTGGAGTCCCCAGGGCTGGAAACTGTAGACGCCCGTGTTATGGGGGTACATGCCGGTGAAGATGGCGGCCCGCGAGGCGACGCAGGTGGCGCCCGGGCAGTAGGCCTGCCGGAAGGAGACCCCCTCTGCGGCCAACCTGTCGTGGGCCGGGGTGGTCATGTGGGGATTGTCCCAGCCGCGGATCGTATCGACGCGCTGCTGGTCGGTCATGATGAGGATGATATTCGGGCGATCCGAGGGCATCCGCGGGCTCCGTGGTGGAAATGGTCAGGGAAGAAGCGCGATTCACGAAGGACGGGCCCCGGTGTGGTCGGCCCGACCCGAACGTCGACGGACCGGGCTATGCCACACGGTCCTCCATCGCGCCGTTTTCGCCCGCTTCCGACCGGGGATGCAGCCTGTTCACCTCGGCCTTGATGATACGTTGCCCTTCGACTTCGCGCACCACGATTCTGGCATTTCTGAATGGCACTTCCTCACCGGATTCTGGCACCCGGCCGAGTTCATTGAAAATCAGGCCGCCTACGGTTTCGAATCCGTCCGGCGTGATATCGAGATCCAGGATGTCGTTCAGCGTATCGATATTGAGCCGGGCATGCACGACGTACGAGCCGTCGGGCATCGCCTCGTACATGGGGTCCTCGTCGTCGTATTCGTCCTGTATCTCGCCGACGATCTCCTCGAGCAGGTCCTCCAGGGTCACCAGCCCCGCGGTGGTCCCGTGTTCGTCGACGACGATGGCCAGATGGATCTTGTCCTGCTGGAACTCCTTCAGCAACTCGGCGGCTTTCTTGGTCTCCGGCACGACATAGGGCGGGCGGAGCAACGCGTCCAGATCCTTCTCTCCTTCCGGATCTTCGCTGAGTTGAAGCAGATCCTTGGCGTAGACGACCCCCACTATATCATCGATGGAATCGCCGTAGATCGGAATCCGCGAGTGTCCCATCTCGCGGATGAGTTCCAGCAGTTCCGGTACGGGCCTGGACCTTTCGGCGCATACCATATCCACTCTCGGGACCATCACCTCGCGCACGCTGGTGTCGTGCAATTCGATGATGCCGCTGATCATCTCCTTGTCGTCGGGTTTCAGTTCGCGGGTTTCTTCCAGCTCGAGTACCCGGTGCAGTTCGTCGTCCAACCAGTAAGGATTGCGTCCGCTGCTGAAAAGCCCCGCGCGCGCCATGCGCCGGTTGAGTAACAGCAGCGGCGTAATCAGTGGCCAGAACAGCCAGTAGCTGATGAGTACGAGTACGGCGGAGACGCGAACGGTCGGTTCGGAGTAGCGCGACACGATCAATCTCGGCAGCCATTCGATGAGCACCAGCAGCAGCCCGACGGCGAACAGTCCCGAGAAGGTCAATGTGAGTGTCGAACCGAATGATTCGGTGAGCGGCGGGGTCAGGAAAAGGGCTACCACGGAGATCACGACACCGGCCGTCGTGATGATTTTCCCGATCAGCAAGGTAGTGAAAAGGCGTTCCTGGTTGTCCAGCCACCGGGTAACGCGGTTGGACTGTCCACCCTCGTGGGCGGCCTTAAGTTCCTGGAGCGTGGTTTTGGGCAGGCTGGAAAACGCGGATTCCGCTCCGGTCAGGAGCATGGCGTAGATGGTGCACCCTGTGAGGACAAGCCATTCGACCAATAGGGGAATGTCGTCATCCACAACACTTTTCTCCCATGTGACCTTCCGGAATCCCGCTGGCGGCCGCATCCGCCGAATAGACCCGTTCCTTCTCCCGCATCACTTTGCGCTGTGAAGCGTTGTGGTGGTCATATCCGAGCAGATGCAGGCACCCATGGACCACGAGCCGATGTAACTCGTCGTCCAAAGACACATGATAACGGTCGGCCTGGTCCCGGGCCCGGTCGACGGAGATGTACACGTCGCCCAGGGTTTCCTCATCCGACCCGGGTTCGTCGTCCATTTTGAACGACAGCACGTCCGTTGCGCGATCCAGATGGCGGTACTTGTGATTCAACTGCCGGATATAGGGGTCATCGACCAGTACAACGGTCACGGCCGCATGGTCTCGGCCCTCGCCCCGAAGTACCCGGCAAGCTGCACTCCAAAGCGCCTCGCGCCGAACGTCCGGCGCGGGCAGCACGGTCTCGATATCGATATTCAAGCGTCGTCGCGGGTGGAATTACGCATTTTCACAGCGTTCGTAGGCCTTGATGATGTCCTGTACGAGCCGGTGCCTGACCACGTCCGTTTCCGTCAGGTAGACGAAGGAGATACCCCGGATGTCCGCGAGCACATCCTGCACGTGTACCAGTCCGGAAACTTTGTCCTCGGGCAAATCGATCTGGGTTATATCGCCCGTGATGATCGCCTTTGAGTTCGCTCCCAGACGGGTCAGGAACATTTTCATCTGCGCCGTCGTCGTGTTCTGGGCTTCGTCGAGTATGACGAAGGCGCTGTTCAGCGTACGGCCGCGCATGTACGCCATGGCGATGATTTCAATGGTCCCGTCCTCGATGAGGCGCCCGGCCTTGTGGTTCGGGATCATGTCGTGCAGCGCGTCGTAGAGCGGCTTCAGGTACGGGTCCACTTTTTCCCGCGGATCGCCGGGAAGAAACCCGAGACTCTCTCCCGCTTCCACGGCCGGCCGCGCCAGCACGATCCGGTCGACTTCTCCCCTGCGGAGAGCCGAGATGGCCATCGCGACGGCCAGGTAGGTCTTCCCCGTGCCAGCGGGTCCGATGGAGAATACGATATCACATTTCCGAACCTGGTCCACGTACTGCTGCTGATTGGGACTCCGCGCGTGGATCCGTTCCCTCCGGGAAAGCACTTCGATGCCTTCTCCGGCAGGCGGACCCTGGTCTTCACCGTCTTTCTTTCCCAATCGCGTTGCCCGGATTATGTCGTCCACTTCCTGTGTCCTGCCCTGCTGGACGGACTTGATCATTTCGCGCAGCACGCTGGTGATCTGCCTTACCTCTTCCGCTCTGCCCGTGATCACGACTTCTTCGCCCCGGGCCGTGATTTTCGCGTCGAATTCGCTTTCGATGGCACGCAGCCTGGAATCGTATTGGCCGTAGAGCGCGAGGGGATCGATACCCTTGGCCGATAATCGATGCGTAACCGTATTTTTCAATGATGGCATAGATTGGCAGGTCTATACATGTACGGTGCGGCTCGCCTGCCTGTTCCCATTAGCCCTGAACAGACAACGCCTTTCGCACTTGTTTCCGTAACTGAAATCTACGGGAAAAGACGGCCGGTGTCAAGCGGATTCCGCCTGCCTTGCCGGCGATGGACCACCACCTGTCTGCGGGATCGGCGTGATGCGCTGGGATCAGCCGGAATGCGTCCCGATCCCAAGGCTGGCAAGCAACCCGTCGAAATCCGTTACGATCCCGTCTATTTCGCCCATGACCTCCGCGGCGAATGTCCGTACGCGATCCGCCGTCCGCCGGTCGATCAGTCCCGCGTCGCAGGCCTGCCGCAGTTCATCTTCGTCCAGGATCCGGCTGTCGCCGTCCGGGAAGAACCACAGGTCCAGCAACTGGTCGTCGTATTCCACGCGGTCGGGTCCGATCCTGACCCGGTCGCAGAGGTGGACGTAGTGCCCCGCGAGGTTCCCGTCCGGCCCGATCATCTTCCAGAGTACGTAGGGAAGCCCTTCCTCGTAGTAGGCCAGGGTCAGCGTGCCGGAAGGTATCCGGATGTCCCCGTGGCGGTAGGCCCGGTCGGAACGGTAGGAAATGACCATGCGGTTGCCGCCGTGGTGGAGCAGGTCGCACGGGAAGGACTGGTCGGGCTTGCCGAGGTTGTGCTTGATCTCCGTAACGGTGTCGGTCATGGAGGGATTACGCGATCCGTTCAAGGACTTCCCGCATTTCCTTCACGAGGGGGCCGTTTCCGTTCTGCCTGTACCAGGTGCGGATGCGGGGGTAGATTTCTTCCATGGGGATCTTGCCCTTGTTGTCCCGCATGATCGCCTGGCACTCCTCCGGCCGAGGTCCCCAGCGGGCCAGTTCGTTCAGGCCGTCGTCCATGAAGATGAGATAGGGGATGGCCCGCGAACCGTCGGTAAGGTACCTGTCCATGATATCGAGGTTCTCGTCCCTGCGGAAGATACGGTACGCGATGGAGGGACTGCGCTCCAGCAAGCGGATGATGGGCGGGAGGCTCTGCACCACGTCGCCGCACCAGTCCTCCCCGAGGATGAGCACCTTCAGGGGCGTGGCGAAGCCGGCGAAGAAACCCGCATCCTCCGGATCCAGCGACATCTTCCGGTAATTCTCGTTGAATCTTTCGAGATTCTTCTCGCTGTTCCGCATGTAGTCTTCCCAGCTGAATCCCGCGGCGAATCGATCTTTGGAAACTACGGACATGGCAACTCCAGGCTGTTTACAGATTGAAATGAAGCGGGGTGCATATGCATCAAATGAACCACTCGGTGCGTTCCGAGGCGGGTACTCTTTTCTGCGCGGGGACCTGCGAAGGATAGCCGGTGTAGAGGAAACCAATGATTTCCTCCACCTTGGGATCGATATTCAGTAGCCTCAGTGTATCGGGATCCCGTATCAGCCCACCCGTGCTCCACTGCATGCCGATACCCTCCTCCCAGGCGGCCAGCGAGATATTGTGGATCGCGCAGCAGGTGGCGGCGTAATCCTCCCGCGCCCGGAAGTCGTCCTCGTCCTTCTTGCAGACCACGCCGATGACGACAGGCTTGGACATGATCTTGGCATACCCCTTCTCGGTGGCTTTCCGCAGTATGCCGGTATCGTCCGACTTCGTTTTCTCCCGCTGGATCCTGCAGTAGATTTCCGCCAGGGACTCCTTGGTTTTCCCCGTGACGACCAGGAAGCGCCAGGGTTCCGTCAGCTTGTGGTTCGGCGCCCACACGGCCGTTTCAAGTACCCGGGCGATCACCTCGCGGGGGACCGGCTCGGACTTGAACTCGTATATGGACCTTCTCTTGCGGATTGTGTCGAATACGGACATTGGGTTCCCGGTCCTTGGGAGCTACTTCCGGACCGAATCCTCCACCTGGATCGACTCCACCTGGATCAGATCGCCTTCCTGCCGCGCGCCGGAGACGCCGTGGGTGCAGCTCGAGCATCCCTTCCTGCCACGGGACGAGAACTGCCGCGTGAAGGTGCGGACGACAAAGGCAGCCGCGAGTCCTACGGCTATGGCTACGACCAGGGTTTGAATATCCATGATTGCAAGATAACGGCGGAATGGTTAAATGCCAAATGGTCCAGGGGTGCATTACCCGTGCCAAATGGTCCGAGGCGGGTTACCCGTACCCCAGGAGAAGTCCCCCCTGGTAGACGACGAAGGACCCCGCATAGGCCAGGGCCGTCATGTACAGGACCATGACGATGGGCCATTTCCAGCCTTTGGTCTCCCGCTTCACGATGGCGACCGTGGCCATGCACTGGCAGGCCAGGGCGAAGAAGACCATGAGGGCGACCGCGACCAGCGGCGTGTAAACCCGTTCGCCCGTTTCCGGGTCCACCTCGTTCTGCAGGGCCGACCTGAGATCGACCGAAGTCTCGTCGGCCTCCTCCACGTTGTAGATCGTGGCCATGGTGCTGACCAGCACTTCCCGGGCCACGAAGGAAGTGATCAGCCCGATGCCCACCTTCCAGTCGAACCCCAGGGGTTCGATGGCCGGTTCGATGAGTTGGCCGAGTTGGCCGGCGTAACTCTGTTGTATGCGCGACCTGGACGACATGGAGTCGAAGTCGTCGGGTTGCGGGTAGGAGGCGAGGAACCAGAGGACGACCGATATGGCGAGTATGATCTGGCCTGCTTCCGTCACGAAGACCTTCGCCCGTTCGAACATCTGCAGCAGAACCCACTTGAGAGAGGGACGCCGGTAGGGCGGCAGTTCCATGACGAAACTGGTGGAAACGGCATCCTTCATGAAAAACCGCTTGAACACCAGCGCGGCGCCGATGGCGACGACGATCCCGAATATGTACATGGCGAACAGCATGAGCCCCTGCAGGGTGAACACGCCGAGGATCGTCATGGATGGAAAGAACGCGCCGATCAGCAGGATATACACGGGCAGGCGGGCGCTACAGCTCATCAGCGGCGCGATCATGATCGTGATGAGGCGGTCCTTCCAGTTCGAGATCGTCCGGGTCGCCATGATGCCCGGTATCGCGCAGGCGAAGGACGAAAGCAGCGGCATGACCGAATGGCCGGACAGTCCCATGCTCTTCATGAAGCGGTCCATGAGAAAGGCGACGCGGGCCATGTAGCCCGTGTCCTCGAGCAGGGCCAGGAAGAAGAATAGAAAGAGAATCTGGGGAAGAAAGACCAGCACGGCGCCGACACCCGCTATGACGCCGTCCACGAGCAGGTTGCGCAGCAGGCCTTCCGGCAGGAACTGGTAGACGAAAGCGCCCAGGGCGCCGATCCCGTCCTCGATCAACGTCATGGGCGCTTCGGCCCAGGAGAAAATGGACTGGAATACCAGCGCGAACACGATCAGGACGATGGCGGGGCCGGCGGCACGGTGTGTGAACACCCTGTCCAGCCGGACGCTCAGGCTGGCCTGGGGGTTTCGTTCTTCCCGCACGACCTTCGAATACAGTTCGTCGATCTGGTCATACCGGAGTATGGTCTCCAGCATCCGCCAGGGCACCTGCATCTCGTCCAGCCTGCCCCGCGTCTGTTCCACGATGCGTTTCAGGTCTTCCTTGCAGGAAGGGTCCTGCCGGCCTTCCATCCACGTCTGCAGCGCCTGGTCGCTTGAAGTCACACGCAGCGCTTCCGAAGTCTGCGCCACTTCGTTCAGGTTCGTATGTTCTGCGAACCAGGCCGCCGCCGGGGAGAGCGCCTCGTCGAGCAGGCCGCCCAGCAGCCGCCGCCTCGGAAACCGTTCGGCGAAGGAGACGTTGGCCCTGCCTGATTCCGAACCGGATGGCGCCGGTCCGGCATCCGCCGGTGATCCGGGCGTGGCTTCTTCCGGCGATCCGGACAAACCGGGCGCGGCTTCTTCCGGCGATCCGGATGATCGCGTATTCGACCCCACCTGGTCGAACATCATCCGGCGCAGTTCGTCGATTCCCTGCTGCCGGGAGGCGATTACGGGGACGATCGGGACCTCGAGTTGATCGGAGAGCGCGTTCAGGTCGATGTGGACGCCGCTGCTGACGGCGTTGTCCATCATGTTCATGGCCACGGCGACGGGGATTCCGAGGTCGATGAGCTGGGTGACCAGGTAGAGGTTCCGGTTGAGATTCGAGGCGTCCGCCACGACCACGATGAGCCGGACGTCCAGGTCCTCGTCCGCTTCTCCGATCAGCACCTCCCGGGCGATGGAATCGTCGAGGGACTTCGGGGTAAGGCTGTACATTCCCGGCATGTCGTGCAGACGCAGCGAGCCGCCGTCAGGACCCGTTACGATGCCCGTCTTCTTTTCCACGGTCACGCCGGGATAGTTGCCGGTTTTCTGTCGGAGCCCTGTCAGTGAATTGAACACGGACGTCTTGCCGGTATTCGGATTACCGACAAGGAGCACGTCGATGACGGATTCACGGGCTGCGAATGTATCGGTTGTTTCGGTCATGTCCAGGATTTGGATCAGAATGGAACGGTGTCGGGATCGGATGTGGAAACCCGATACGTCCGGATCGGACCAATATAACGCGGTACAATTAAAAAGGGAATAAAAAGCAATCCGGGAGTTCGCGAAACTCGCCTGTCGATATGGCGATATTGGTGCGACGGTAAATGATGTGGATGTGCCCGGAGTGGCACGAATACACCCGGGTCTGGTTATCTTCATCCTGTGCGAGCAAGGTGTGGTTCTTCAGCGAATTCTCCTGGTATATCCCTCGTAGTCGATGCCGTGTTTTGCCGGGTTATATTGAACCTGCGGAATCGTCTCCATGCCAGCGAAAGGCCGGTCCAAACCAGGACCACCGCGCCGGCTGACGCCACGCCCGCTATGAGTTGGCCGAACCATCCGGCCGCTTCGCCCGTATGAATCCATCGAAGCCAGGTGCGGATCTGCCGTCCCATGTTCAGGCTGGTGAAGGGTATCCATTCGACCACTCCGGCATCCGTTGTGGATACGATGAGGGTCGATCGGGTCAGCGGAATGCGGTTGTCCATTTCAGAAACGGTCAGCGTGGTGGTTTCCGCGCCTTCTTTCGGCAGGTTCAGCGTGATGTACGCCCATTCCGGTACCTGCTTGCGCGCCGCGTCCAGAAAGGATTCGGAAGGAGCGACCTGAAACGGTGCGGGTTCGTCCCCGGGCGTTGCCGGTTCAGACGCGGTTTGCGCTGCCCGTTGCGGCGGTTCCGTACCCGTAAGCGTGTAGACCAGGTCGCCGGCCCAACGATAGGAAATGACCACACCGCTCAGCGAGATCAGGAAGAGGGCGGGAAGGCACCAGATGCCGAAGGAATTGTGCCAGTTGAAATCCCGGCTCTTCCCCTTGATTTTGAAGTTCGGTACGAAGACAGCCTTCAAGGCCGCCATGGACCACCGGCGGGGCCACCAGATATACAGTCCCGTGACGGTCAACAGGCAGAACGCCAGGTTGCAGGCACCCGTTACCGCGCGGCCGACCGCCCTGTTTTCGCCTTCCGCGCCGAACCAGCGGTGCCAGTACATGATTTCCCGGAGGAAATCGCGGACGGCGATATTGCCTTCGCCCCGGACTTCCCCGGTATAGGGATCGACGAAGACGGTCTTCGCGCGGCCGTATCGCACGACGTACGCCTCGGCCGGATCCGGACGTATGGTAACGGAGGTTGGCTCCGCTTCGGGATCGGCGCTCCGGACCGACGTGAGCACCGCGTCCATATCCATCCGCGCGGCGCCGGGATGGGGAGGATGGACCGTGGCGTAATCCCGGTTGGCGTAATCGACGATCTGGCTTTGGAAGGTGAGCAGCACGCCGGTTACCGACATGAACAGGATGACGACGCCGGTGACGACGCCCGACGAGAGGTGGATCCAGAAGATGGTTTTTCGAATCATAATTGCCCCGCGGTTATTCGATGGAATTGACACCGAGAACCAGGGGGCTTATATTCAAATACAGGCCGGGACCGGATTGTACTCGCCTAACGTACGTATCCCCCTGGTCCAGGGACTATCGGGGAGAGCCGGCCAGCCGAACCGATAGTCCTTTTTTTATTACCCTTCAGTTCAGATTCTTTCCACCAGGACCGAACGGGCCTCCGCGCACCGAATGGACAGGTGATAGTTCCGTACGCGTATCTCGATCGGGTCACCCATCGGTGCGCGCTTGATCAATTCTACGGTCGTGCCCGGAAGCAGCCCCAGTTCCATCAGGTGCACTTCTTCCCCCGCCGTGCCCTTGATCTGCCTGATCGTTCCTTTTTCGCCAGGTTTCAGTTCATCCAGGCGAATCGTCTGCGCCGTTGTACTGGTAAAGAGTTCGGAGTGCATGGGTTATCTCGTGTCAGAGGGTCCTATGCCGGTACTAGCTACGGAACTGAAAGGTGTTATCCGAATAGGCAGGATCTCCTGTCGGTGGAATCGATCCGTTATTGTATGAATTTGACCTGACACGACGGTCTCCTTAGAACCCGCCGCCGGTCTACCGAATACCCCGTTCCTCACGCAGACTCCGATCGGATTACCAGGCATTCACCCACTTCCTCGCATACCGCGCAGGAATCGAAATCGCAGATCGAAAGCACGTTGGCGTCCCAGTAGGACTTGAGGAACGCCTTGCCGTGGGGGTCGTCCGAAAGGAGGAACTGCAGGAAGAGCAGTAACCGTTCCCCCGTCTTCGTACTGATCAGGTGCTCGATCTTGCACGCGTCGATTTCCGCCTGTTCCGCGTCGATGTGCAGTACGCCCTTGAGAAAGGCGATGAGGATCTGCCGGTGCGACCAGACCGACTGCGCCAGCCGGTTTCCCTCTTCCGACAGCAGGAGAAACCGGTTCCGGTCTTCCTCGAGATATCCCTTCTCCCGGAGCGACTTGATCATGATCGACGCGCTGCCGGGCGTGATGTGCATTTCCCGGGCGACATCCGACACGCGGGCGTATCCCTGGTCCTCGATCAACTGCTGGACCGTCATCAGGTAGTGCGCGCCGCTGTGCGTGATCTCGTTGTGCTCGAATTCTCTCCAGACATCCATAAGCCTGTTCGATTCGTTATGGCAACCATCGTGTTGCCGTCGCATAGAAATGTTTGGCTACTCAAATATGACTTCGCATTATATAACCTTCCGTTGGGGTGTCAAGAAAAAAGAAAGCGAGCAGTGTTTTTTTTCGCGGGGCGGGCGGGGCGTGTACGTACGCGCCCACCCGTGCGCGCGTTCCGTAGTTGTGTTAAAAAAGAGTTGAATGTATTTTGTATCATAGGAGTTCTATGCCCCGTAAACCACACCGGGACCTCGGCATGACGAATACGATACCTTTTGAGGAACTTTCGGACCGGCTCAAGGACGACGATTTGCCGGAGATCCTGGTTCGGGATCATCTCGACAGGATGGAGCCGGCCTATTTCGAGCGTTACGAGCCCGGGGTGATCCGTCGCCACATCGCGATGATCAGCCGGCTGGGACCGGAGAACGCCGCGGAGATCGAAGTAGAACCCCTGGGCGATTCGACGTGGCGGCTAACCGTCGTCGCTTTCGACAACCTGTCGGTAATGTCCATCCTGTCGGGACTCCTGGCGACCAGCGGATTGAGCATTCGCCGCGGGGACGTATTCACCTACGTGGACGCGGAACCGGCAATCGGTGCTCGCAAGCGGTCCCGTCGCCCTCAACGGCGGCGCCGCGTCGGTTCGGGCGCTCCGGCCGCTCCGCAGGATATCACCTCTTCATCGCTGCGGTCACAGCGAAAGATCGTAGACGTATTCCGCGTGCACGCGCCATCGGAGTCGCCGCCGGACTGGCCCGCCGTTACGCGGGAAATCAAGGACGCCATGGGCAACCTGCGGTCGAATAGCGCCGGGGCGTTGCAGAGAAGGCTCAACGAGCGCGTCGTGGATTACCTCCGTCACGAGCGGGACGCGGAGCACTCCTCCATGTTCCCGGTGCATGTGGGGATCGACAATGATACCGTGTCCGGGGCGACCCGGCTCGACATCACGGGCCAGGACACGCCGGCGTTTCTGTACGCACTTTCTACCGCCCTGGCCCTGCGCAATATAAACATTCGACGAATCGATATCGCGGCCGCCGGGATCCAGGTCCAGGATACGCTGGAGGTGACCGACCGGCGGGGATCGAAAATCACCGATCCGAGGAAACTTCAGGAACTGCGATTCGTTATCACGCTCATCAAGCAGTTCACCCACCTGCTGACCCGGGCGCCGAATCCCGCCCAGGCCCTGGAACACTTCAATCAGTTGATCGACCAGGTCCTGGCCAACGTCCAGTCCGGCCGGGCGATGGAAGAGATGTTCGACCAGTTGGAGAA
>JAPOOT010000256.1 GCA_026713285.1 Gemmatimonadota bacterium
TTCCACGCCGGCCGCGTGGACGGGTTACCCGTACTTCGCCCTGAGCCGCTCTGCGGCGATCACCTCGTTGCGCAGTTTCTCATAGGCTTCTTCCATCGGGATGTCCCAGTAAGAGCCGGGCGCGAAGCCACAGTCCGGGTGGATGGCGATACGTTCCGGCGCGACGACTTCCAGCACCCGCTCGACCCGTTTCACGATCTCCTCCGGCGTGTCGACGCCCGCCTTCTTCGAATGCAGGCACCCGACGCCGATGTCCATGCGTTCCGGGAGTTCGTCCAGCAGGGCTATATCGTCGTCCGTGGCCTCGCTGAGCTCGAACATAAGCATGTGGACATTCAGGTCCTTTATGCCGGGCAGGAGCCCGTTGTAGCCGGACTTCCTGCCGGATTCGTCCAGCGGGCGCTTGCCGCAGAGATGGAGAGACAGGTGCACGCCGTCGATGCCCTCGATCACCCGGTTCAGCGTATCGACGGCGTAAGCGACCTGTTCGGGGTATCCGGGCATGAATGCGCCGTCCCCGTGGATCGAGTCGTACATGCGGCCGATGGTCGTATCGTCGAACTGTATGTAACGCACACCTTCGTCGCGCAGCAGCAGCACTTCCTGGCGAATGATCGGGATCAGCGCCTCCACGCACGCTTCCATGGTGGGATAAGCGTCCTTCGATCGGACCGGATCCCAGTTCACGACGCCGATATGGCTAGGGGCGGGCAGCGCGACCCTGACCTCCCGGTCGGTGCACGCCTTCAGGAATCGGGCCTCCCGGGCGAAGAGACCCGGGTTGACCGGTTTGATCCGGCCGGTGACCGTGTACCCCACGTAGGCGCCATGGCGGTAGGAGTCCACGTGGACCTTCTGAAGCTCGAACCCGGTGACCATGTCGGCGATCACGCCGATGTACGACTTCCGCCGCCATTCCCCGTCTGAGATGACGTCGAGGCCAGCCGCTTCCTGCACGGCCGCTACGTAGGGGATGGCGCGGTCCATCAAACGTTGCAGCTCCTCGTCGGAACCGCCTTCCGCAAGCAAACGATCCACCATGTCGCGGAAGAAACCCGGGCGAGGCATGGAGCCCACGACCATGGCGGGAAAGGGTTTTTCAAACATGTTGCACACCTCGTTTCCTGGTTGGATTCCCGATATGTCCGGTCACGAAACCGGTTGATTCACCCCGGGTGCCTATATAAAGATGTATCGGTATAATGCGCTTCCGGCATATAGGGAGCAAAGGGTTTACATCCCCAGGCGGTAGCCGCAATCGATCGAACCACGTCTGCTGATTTTCCTCCCGGAACGAATGGAGCCATCGATGAAGACCATAACGGCGAGCGTCCATTACGAAATCACGCCGCCCTGGGCGGTACTTGAACGCAAGCTTATCGACACGATGGACGAAGCGGTCCATCCCTACATCGAGAAATACACCCGTGCGGACGGTTCGCTGGTCTGGGCGGACACGTGGTCCGGAAGCCGGGACGGGATGGATGATTTCTACGAGGCGTTCACCAATTTCGCCCAGTTCTACAGCCTGGGAGGCGGCGACCACCTCCTTGAGGCGGCGGACCGGCACTGGGACGCGATCACCCGGCAGCTGACCGGCTTCGGGCGTATTTACCGGGAGTACGAACGGGGGTACGACCAGTTTCATCAGAGCGAAAGTTACATCTACTTCTACCATCTCTGCCTCGCCGACCCCGGCAATCCCAAGCTGCGCGCCCGCGCCCGCCGTTTCGCAGGCTTCTACCTGAACGAATTCCCCGATGCCCCGAATTACGATCCGGTCCATCGTATCATCCGGGCGCCCCACAACGGCAGCGGGGGCCCCGCCTGGGGGATGAGCGAGGACGACAGCCGGATGGCTTACAATCCCGGGCAGGGCGGCATGCGGGTCTACGGCCTGCCGCTGAGCGACGTCCCCGGCATTACGCACGTGGACGATCTCCAGGACCCCGCGAAGGCACGGGCCATGGGCAGGGCCATGGCGGAGCGGTTCCGCGAGGGCGACGTGGGAAACAACCTGAACGTGAACGGACTCATCATGAACGCCTACCTGATGACCGGAGACGACAAGTACCGGGACTGGCTGCTGGAGTATATCGGGGCCTGGCTGGACCGTGCCAGGGAGAACGGCGGACTGATGCCGGACAACGTGGGGCTGGATGGGCGCGTCGGCGCCCTGCATAACGGGAAATGGTACGGGGGACTCTACGGCTGGACCTGGCCCCACGGGTTCCACAGCCTGGGGTTCGCCGCCATCACCGCGGCCAACAACGCCTACCTGCTATCGGGGGACCCGGGCTATTTCGACCTGCCGAGAGGCATGATCGACCGCGTGCTGGAGGAGGGGATCGACGGCCATTTCGACGAAATGGCGTCCCAGATGAGCCTCCGGGATCACTACATCGGCGTCGACCGCAGCCTGGGGCCAGACCGGCGTACGTTTTTCACACCGTACCGGTACGGCGACCAGGGCTGGATGGACTACCAGCCCATGCCGGTGACTTATCCCCTGAACGTGTGGAACGTGACGGAGGCCGACGAGGACCGGGCCCGAATGGAGTACCTGCACGAGCGAAGCGGCTTTGACTGGTCCGCCGTGGTGCCCTTCAGGGACAAGGGCGATATGCACCACGACGAGCCCTGGCTGCTCTACCTGCGGGGAGAGAACCCGGACTACCCGGAACGGATGCTGGGCGCGGCGCACGCCCAGGTGTGTCACCGGCTGGCGCAGATCCGCGCCGACGATTCCGACCTTGAATCCGGCCCCCACATTCACCTTTGGCAGGAGGTTCAGCCCGTAACCACCGAGGTCCTCGTGCAGCTCACCATGGGATGTCCCCAGGTCATATACTACGGCGGCATCCCGAACGCGCGCCTATGCTACTACGACGCCGACCGCGAACGCCCCGGCCTGCCGTCCGACACGGCCGCTCTTGTCGACCGGATCGAACCTTCCCGCGTGGGCGTGCACCTGGCCAATCTGCATCACACGGAAGCGAGGCGGGTCGTCGTGCAGGCCGGCGCGCTGACCGAGCACGCCTTCCGGTGCGTTTCCTACGATACGACGGACACGCCCTATCCGGGCGCCACCGGCACTTACGCCGCGCCGCGGGCCGCGGTGCGTACCGAGTCCGCGCAGATAGGCGGCTCCCGCCTGCTCGTGGCGCTGCCGCCGGCCACAAGAATCCATCTGGACCTGGAGATGTCGCGGCACGTCAACCGGCCGCGATATGCCCCTGCCTGACCGGCCGTACGGGAACTCTTGTGATCGATGGTGGGAATCCCTAAGACGGGGGGCGCCCCCGCGCCTACGGTCAACCGGGGAACTCGAACCGCCGGATAAGGTCGATCTCCGCGGGGTCGAGCGGGGTGCCGTCGGGGCGCATCATGTCGTGCTGCCAGACCGGGGGCGTGGGGTCGCCTTTTTTGGATTCCCAGGCCAGGTTGGTCTGCGTCCTGCCCGCCACGAGTCCCCAGTTGTACCAACCGACACGGTTTTCCGCGAATACGGGCAGCATTTCCGCGAACGTGTTGCCGTGGTGCCGCCGCAGCCATTCCGTGCAGATCACGGGCCGATCATACGCTTTGCACCTGGCCAGGCTGGGCCCGATCTTGTCCGCCGCTTCGTAGTAGTGAAACGAGATGATGTCGGACAACTCGAACAGCAGCGCGGAAAGGTCGTCTTCGAAGGCGTTCCATGTCCACGGCCCCGTGGTAAGCGGTTGCATGGGACCGACGGAACGCGCCCAGGCGAAAGCGGCCTCGACGAGCGGCTGGCTTCTCAGGTCGTCGTCCGGTTCGTTGTACAGGTCCCACACCAGGACGCGCGGGTCCGATCCGAAGCTGCCGACGATGTCCTTTACGTAGCGTTCGAGTTGCGGCCAGGCGTCCCGGTCGGCAAGTCGTTCGAACCCCGGACTCGGCACCCACTGGCTGTTGTGTACGCCGGGCACCGGATCGTCCTGCGGTCCCAGATAGGGGTCGCGGCCCCCGAAGAAACAGTCGCAGAAGAGAATGACCATGGTGCTGATGCCGTGCCGCGACGCGATGGCCAGGAACCGGTCGAGCCGGTGCTTCAAACCCTCCGGATCGTCTTCCCAGACCAGGTACTGTACGAAGATCCGCACGCTGTTGTAACCCGCTCCGGCGGCCCATCCCAGCTCCTGGTCGATGGTTTCCGGGTCGAAAGTAGGCGCCTGCCACATCTCGGTCATGTTCACGGCCGTGCGCGGGAGGTAGTTGCAGCCCCGGATGACGCCGGTTTCCCGGTACCATGCGTGGGCTCTTTCGGGGGTCCATGTGTTCATGCCATTCCTCTTCGTTTCAGCCCGCTATCGCTTTAATCCGGAATTGTTCAGCCAGGTACCGTTTCGGCCCGGAATCGTTTTGGCCCGGAATCGTTTCAGCCCGGTATTTCCTTTAACGCGTCCAGAGTTTCCGCGATCCGCCGTAGCGCCATGGCCCGGTGACTGATCCGGTTTTTCATCCTGGCGTCCAGTTCGGCGAACGTGCTATCATAGCCCGCGGGAACGAACAGTGGATCGTAGCCGAATCCGGACTCGCCCCGGGGTTCCCGAAGTATCCGGCCCTCGCATACGCCGTCCGAGGTCCAGGTCCGTCCGTCCGGGGCCACGACCGCAATGACGCACCGGAACCGGGCGGTGCGGTCGGCGACGCCGGAAAGAGCGTCGAGCAAACGGCCCATGTTGTCCCCGTCGCTGGCTGTCGCCCCGGCGTATCGGGCCGAGTGCACTCCAGGCGCCCCGCCCAGGGCGTCCACCTCCAGGCCCGAGTCGTCCGCCAGCGCGGTTTTACCCGTGAATCCCGCGACGGCACGCGCCTTGATGAGGGCGTTCTCCTCGAAGGTACGGCCCGATTCCTTCGGTTCGGGACAGCCGGGGAAAGACGCGGCAGTCGCGATCCGCACACCGGTCAGCAGCGCTTCGATTTCGGAGATCTTGCCCGGGTTGCGCGTGGCCAGGACGATGGTCATGGTCGTGCCCTAGCCCCGACCCAGCGCCTGTTTCTGCAGATCGATCAACTGGTTTACACCCTGTTTGCCGAGGTCGAGCATGGCCGACAGTTGTTCCGTGGAAAAGGGGTGGTGCTCGGCGGTGCCCTGGATTTCCACCAGGTCGCCTCCGCCCGTCATGACGAGATTCATGTCGACGTCCGCCGTGGAGTCCTCGTCGTAGCAGAGATCGAGCATGGGGACGCCTCCGACGATGCCCACGCTGATGGCGGCGACCGCGTCCCGGATGGGGTCGCGGTCGATCAAACCACGCTCGGACAGCCAGGACACCGCGTCGCAAAGCGCCACGAAACTGCCGGTGATCGATGCGGTACGGGTTCCCCCATCGGCCTCGATAACGTCGCAATCAATGAGGATGGAACGTTCCCCCAGGCTGTTCAGTTCGCATACAGCACGAAGAGACCGCCCGATAAGCCGTTGGATTTCCTGCGTGCGGCCGGAGACGCCGCCGCGGCGGCCGTCCCGGGATACGCGCGTGTTCGTGCTTCGCGGCAGCATGCCGTATTCCGCGGTGACCCAGCCTTTGCCGCTCCCTTTCAAAAAGGGCGGTACGCTCTCGTCCACGCTCGCCGAACAGAGCACGGACGTGCCGCCCATGACGATCAGGGCGGAGCCTTCCGCGTGACGGAGGTAATTGCGCCGGATTTCGACAGGACGCAACCGGTCGGTCTCCCGGCCATCGATCCTTGACACAGGTGCCACTGCTACATCCTTTGCTTTCGTATGGGCGTGCGGACGGCAGAGAGTACGGAGATCGCGCTACATGCTCTCTTCCTCTTCCGCGATGAGTGCAAGGGCGTCGCGGGGGTTTTCCGTGGCGATCAGCCGTTTACGAAGGTTATCGTGCCTGAGCAGGCGGGAAATGTGGGCAAGCGCCCGGATATGGGGACCGGACACGTTCAGGGGCGAGACGAGCAGGAAGAAGAGGTAGACAGGCTGCTCGTCGAGGGACTGGAAATCCACGCCCTCCTTCTTGATCCCGAGCACCCCGACCAGCTTGTCGACGGCCTTGCATTTGCCGTGTGGGATGGCGACCCCCTTGCCGATCCCGGTGCTCATGATCTTCTCCCGTTCCAGTACGGCCTGCAGCACCTCCCGATTGTCGCTGATCCTGCCGGACGCAGTCAGCGCCGCGGCCAGTTCCTCGATGACTTCCTGCTTCTGCGTGGCCTTAAGGTCTACCAGGATAGCGTTTTCATCCAACAATTCCGTCAAGCTCATGCCATGCTCCTGTTTACCCCATCCTGCCTGAAATCGTATTCGCTTCAAAAACCTGTGTGATTCTATGTACCCGCCCTGGAATTGTCAACAACGATTTGGATGGCCTCCCGGTCCGCCCGGCAGAAGGCAAATGAAAAAGCCGCCTGACCATGTCGTCAGACGGCTTCTTGAATCCTGGCAGTCTTCAGCGATAGTGTCCGATCAACCGCCGGCGCGTTCCGCGAAACTGTCTGCAGTCATGTGGGCGGATTCGAGCTGCATTTTAAGATCGTACCATTTCTCGTTCGCCTTAAGGTCATTGAGTTGCATGGTAAGAGAGTCGGCGAATGCCGAAGCTTCCTGGGCAAGCGTACGGGCTGCCCTTCCACGGCCCTGCTCGATGCTGCTTGAAATCTCTCCCCAGCGTTCGAGGAAAGCCGGCAGGGCTTCGTCGATCTCACGTTTCGTCAATTCCTTCTGCACTACGGATTCCTGGCTGGCCGACTCCACGAGCGCCATGGTATTTTCGGCAGCGGTTTTCGCGTCGCCGTACTCCTCGGCAGCCATGTGTGCCCTGGCCTTTTCGAGCTCGGCGGCCGCCATTTCGTATTCAGCCGGCGCGTACTTGTCGACTTCGGCTTCCATCGCGTCGGATATGGCCAGTTCCGCTGCGTCCATGGCCTCGGTGGGTGGTCCCGCGCACGCAGCGGCCACGAACAGGCATGTGACTGCGCTCAGACAGGTCAGAAAGGCCTGCTTGGACATGATTGAACCTCCTGTTCAAACCAGAAATGACGAATGTAAGATCGCTTTTATCGATACCGAATCGACCGGGAAAGACATTATTTCGACAGCATAACACAAATATAATAGACCGGTTCAAAGGGGTGTCCAGTAAAAAACGAGTCAGGCGCAAAAAACATGGCCCGCGTCGGCGGTGCGACCGGGGCGGAAACGGCGCATGACCGCCCCGCCAGCCAGATGTTCGGAGTGGTGATTCCCCTTGACATACCGGTCTGTAACCCTTAGTGTGATGGGCTGAGCCGGGAGCGGTTTCGACTATGTGACCGACCGTTGCGCAGCCGTCCATTCACCGAAAGGACCATCTCGAAGCATGGTGTCTGAAGACGTCCTCAGGAGGCAGTTGGAATACGTTCTGCACGGTACCAGCTTCGACCTGGGCAGGAAATTCGAGGGCAAGGTCAGGGACAACTACAGTCTGGACGGGAAGCGGATCATCGTGACCACCGATCGGATTTCCGCTTTCGACAGGGTGTTGTGCGCCCTTCCCTTCAAGGGGCAGGTCATCAACCAGACCGCGGCCTTCTGGTTCGAGCGGACCCGCCAGATAATCGAGAACCACCTGATCGACGTGCCGGATCCCAATGTACTCGTGGCCAGGGAGTGCAGGCTGATTCCCGTCGAGATGGTCGTCCGCGGCTACCTGACCGGCGTGACTACCACATCGGCATGGTACCACTATTCACATGGAAATCGCAGTTTCTGCGGACACGCCCTGCCGCAGGGCATGAAGAAGAACCAGGCCTTCGACCAACCCATCATAACCCCTTCCACCAAGCCGGTGCAGGGCGGCCATGACGAGTCCATTTCGGGGGAGGAAGTGCTCCGAAGAGGTCTCGTGGAAGAACCGGTGTACCGTGAAATGGAGCGAGCGGCCCTGGAACTGTTCGCATTCGGTACGGAAAAGGCCGCCGCCAA
>JAPOOT010000209.1 GCA_026713285.1 Gemmatimonadota bacterium
GGATGAACCGCGGCATTTTCGCCGTGAACGAATTGCCCGACCTGCAGCCCCGCATCCAGGTCGGCCTGCTGAATATCATGGAAGAGAAGGACATCCAGATCCGGGGATTTCCCGTGCGGATCCCACTGGACGTGTTGATCGTCTTTTCGGCGAACCCGGAGGACTATACCAACCGGGGCGCCATCATCACCCCGCTCAAGGACCGGATCGATTCGCAGATCCTCACCCATTACCCGGTCAACCGCGAATACGCCATGGCCATAACCGATCGGGAGGCCTGGACCGATCGGCCCGGCGGCGTACGCGTCGACATGCCGCACTTTCTGCGCGAAACGGTGGAAGAGATTGCATTCCAGGCCCGGGGCAGCGAGTTCATCGATCAGACCTCCGGCGTGAGCACGCGCATGACCATCGCCGCCATGGAGAACCTGGTCAGCCAGGTCGAAAAACGATGTGTAGTGCAGGGCGAACGGTCCGTCGTGCCCCGCATGTGCGATCTTTCCGCCGTGATTCCCGCGATGACCGGCAAGCTCGAACTCGTGTACGAGGGCGAGCAGGAGGGCGAGGTCAAAGTGGCCGAGGCGCTGATCGGACGGGCCGTGAAAGAAGTCTTCGAAAGCTACTTCCCCGCGGTTTACGGCGAGGACGACGAACGCGGCGCGTGCTACCAGGAAATCCTCGCCTGGTTCGAAGAGGGAAAAACAGTCGAGATTTCGGACACCATGGACGACAAATCTTATTACGGCGCGCTGAACGGTGTCGGCGGGTTGCGGAAGCTGGCCAATGCGCACGTCGGTACGCAAAGCCGGGCGGAACTCGCTCTTGTCATGGAGTTCCTGCTGGAGGGCCTTCACCAGCATTCCAGGATCAGCAAGAACGTCGCCGCCGGCCGGCGTTCCTACAGCGATATGATGGGCAGCCTGTTCGAACGCTGAGGGGTTTCCGCAAAGCGGTAATTTTATTGACAATGCCCGGTGCGCATGTTATTTTTATCTGTTTGTTCCGGTATGAAGAAAGCCCATGCGGTGCAGGGGGAACTGCCCAGGAGTCAGTCATTGAAAAGCGTCAGGATCACTCTTCCCGACGGCGGTCACATCGAATTGGAACCGGGTTCGACGGTCATGGACGCGGTGGAGCGCATCGGTCCCGGTCTGGGCAAGGCTGCGCTCGCGGCCAAGATCGACGGCGCCCAGGTCGACCTGGATCACCGGCTGGAAGGAGACGTTGCCCTGGAGGTGCTGACCTTCGGCAATCCCGAGGGCCGGGAGGTGTACTGGCACAGTACCACGCACCTGATGGCCCAGGCTACGAAGCAGCTGTTCCCCGAAGCGCGGTTGACTATCGGTCCGCCGATCGAAGAGGGCTTCTATTACGACTTCGACACGCCGGAGCCGTTCACGGCCGAGGATCTCGAGCGAATCGAAGACCGCATGACCGAGCTGTCCCGGGCGGACATGCCCATCCGGCGGCGCGAACTCTCCCGCGAGGATGCGCGAACCCTTTTTACCGAACGGGGCGAGGCCTACAAGGTCGAGATGATCGACGACCTCGCCGCTGACGATGTGATCAGCATCTATGAGCAGGGGGATTTCATCGACCTGTGCCGGGGCCCGCACATCCCGTCAACCGGAAAGATCAAGGCTTTCAAGCTGCTCAACGTCGCGGCCGCGTACTGGCACGGCGACGAGAACAACCAGAGCCTCCAGCGGATATACGGCGTCTCCTATCCCCGGCGGAAAGACCTGGACGCGTACCTGGAAAGGCGCGCCGAGGCCGAGCGGCGGGACCACCGCAAACTGGGCAGGCAGCTCGGGCTGTTCATGTTCCATCCCCACGCGCCGGCGTCTCCATTCTTCTTCCCGAATGGCGCCCGGGTCTATAACACCCTGACCGATTACGTCCGCGATCTGTACAGAAGGTACGGCTACGACGAAGTCATCACCCCGCTGATCTACGAAGCAGGGCTGTGGAAGACCTCCGGGCATTATGAGCATTTCTGGGACGAGATGTTCACCATCGACGCCGACGACCGGGAATACGCGCCCAAACCGATGAACTGTCCCAGCCACTGCCTCATGTACGCGGCGGGTCACCATTCCTACCGGGATCTGCCGATCCGGTACGCGGATTTCGCCCGGCTGCACCGGCACGAACGATCCGGGGTGACGGCCGGCCTGATGCGGGTGCGCTCCTTTTCGCAGGACGACGCCCACATCTTCTGCCGTCCCGACCAGATCCGGGACGAAGTCGACGATTTCATCAAGATGTTGCGGGAGGCCTATGCCACGCTCGGGTTCGAGGACACCAGCATTTACCTGTCCACCCGATCGGACAAGCGCGCCGGTTCCGACGAATTGTGGGACCTGGCGGAGGAGACCCTGGCCCGCGTGCTGGACAGCCTGGGTGTCGACTACGAGGTGGCGCCGGGCGAGGCGGCCTTCTACGGACCGAAAGTGGATTTCTTCGTGAAAGACGCCCTGCAGCGCCCCTGGCAACTGGGCACTTGCCAGCTGGATTTCAACATGCCCGAACTGTTCGAACTGGAATACGTCACCGAATCCGGCAAACCCGCCCGTCCCGTCATGATCCACCGCGCCATACTTGGAAGCCTGGAACGGTTCCTCGGCGTGTACATCGAGCACTGCGCCGGCGCGTTCCCGACCTGGCTGGCGCCGGTCCAGGCGATCGTGATTGCCATATCTGAACACCAGACCGAGTACGTCCGCCGGGTGGCAAGCAGGCTCCAGGACGCCGGGCTCCGGGTCGAAACGGACGTGAGAAACCAGAAAGTCGGGTACAAAATCCGCGAAGCGGAGACGAAGAAGATCCCCTTCATGGCCATTGCCGGCGCCCGCGAGGTGGAAGCGGGCGACGTATCCGTACGCCGCCATGGCTCGGGAGACCAGGGGAACATGTCGGTTGACGCCCTCATCGACGCGATGGAAGCAGATATCGTCCGGACCGTCCGGGCGGCGAACTGAATCGAAAGCACAAGGATCCGGGAGGACAGCCATTCAAAAGAGAACCGTCAGAGTCAACGGAATGATACGCGTGCCCCAGGTGCGAGTGATCAGCGCAGAGGGCGAGCAGGTAGGCATCATGGAAACCGGGGAGGCCCTGCAGCTCGCGTCCGGCGCCGATCTCGACCTCGTGGAAGTATCGCCCGACGCCCGCCCGCCCGTTTGCAAGATCATGGACTTTGGCAAGTACAAGTACGAGCAGAGCAAGCGGGTTAAGGAATCGCGCAAGAAACAGCACGTGACGCAGCTGAAGGAAATCCGCTTCAAGACGCCCAAGATCAGTGAACACGATCTGGAGTATCGGGCCAATCAGGCCCGCGAATTCCTGCAGCACGGCAATAAGGTCAAGGTGTCAGTGCGGTTCTGGGGCCGTGAGATGACCCACATTGAACTGGGCCAGCGCAAACTGGAGCACATGGCGAAAATGCTGGAGGACGCAGGCTCCATCGAACAGCGGCCCAGACTGGAAGGACGCAGCATGTCGCTGGTCCTCATACCCAGGTAAATTCCGGGAGTTGATCATGCCGAAAATCAAGACGTTGAAAGCGGCGGCGAAACGATTCAAGCAGGTCGCCTCCGGCAAGTTCAAACGCAGCCATTCCCACGCGACCCACCAGAAGTTGTCCAAGTCCGGAAAGCGCAGGAGAGGTCTTCGCGGCACCGCCATGGTCAGCAAGGCCGACACGCGGCGCCTCAAGCGGATGATGCCGAACTAACCGGCGAGGGACGCCGATCCAGAGAAGGAACGAACCATGCCTCGTGCAACCAACGCCGCCGCCTCGCACAGGCGGCGCAAGAAAACCATCAAGCTGGCCAGAGGATACTGGGGCCGGCGCAACCGGCTTTACAGGACGGCCCGCGAAGCCGTCAACCGGGGCCTGGCCTACGCGTACCGCGACCGTCGCCGGCGCAAGCGTGATTTCCGCCGGCTGTGGATCACCAGGATCAACGCGGCGGCAAGGCTCAACGGCCTTACGTACGGCCAACTCATACACGGTTTGAAGCTGGCCCAGATCGAAATCGACCGGAAACTCCTTGCCGAACTCGCCGTCAACGATCCCCCCGCCTTTACCGTGGTAGCGGACGCGGCCAAAGCGCAGAATTCCTGACGATTACCACGGAAGACCGCGGAACGGCCTGCCGTCCCGTCTGAAGATACCGGGCGACGGAGATCGGGAATGTTCGCCGCCGGGTGTGGTGCGTCCAGGCTTGCCGCCGCGTCTTCCTTTCCGATGAAGGACCGGACCGGACCATCCATGTTACAGGAAGCAGAAGCCATTGAAACACGGGCGCTGGAAGAAATCGGACGCGCCGACGACCCGTCGGACCTGGAAGACATCCGTATCAGGTACATGGGGAAAAACGGCGACCTGACCCGCATCCTGCGGTCCGTGGGCAAGGCGGCCCCTGAAGACAGACCCCGAATCGGCCAGCGGGTAAACCAGGCCAAGCAAGCCATCGGCGAAGCGCTGGAGGCGCGCCGGGCGGCGTGCGAAACTGGACGGGAATCCGCGTCCGGCACGCTGGACGTCACCCTGCCGGGACGGCGCCCGCCCCTGGGCAGCAAGCACCCACTGACCCTGATCCGGGAGGAAGTGTCCGAGATCTTCCGCGACATGGGCTTCTCGGTGGTGGACGGCCCCGAGGTGGAGTGGGACTACTACAACTTCGAGGCGCTGAACATCCCGCGGGATCACCCGGCCCGCGATACGCAGGATACCTTCTACCTGGGCAGCGACATCGTGCTCCGGACCCATACTTCGCCGGTGCAGGTCCGGGTCATGGAGCAGCAGCAGCCCCCGGTGCGGGTGATCGTGCCTGGACGCACCTACCGTAACGAGAACCCCGACGCCACCCATGCTTTCACCTTCCATCAGTGTGAGGGCCTGTACGTGGACAAGGGGGTCACGATGGCCCAGCTCAAGGGCGACATGACCTATTTCGCCCAGCGCCTTTTCGGCGGGAAGGTCAAAGTGCGTTTCCTCCCCGATTTTTTCCCCTTCACCGAACCCAGCGTACAGTATGACTTCTCCTGCGTCGCGTGCGGCGGCGGTGGCTGCAGGATCTGCAAGAACACGGGTTGGCTGGAGATCTCCGGCGCAGGCATGGTCGACCCGGCCGTGTTCGGATTCGTCGACTACGATCCGGAGTTGTACACCGGCTACGCGTTTGGCATGGGACTTGACCGTCTCGCCATGTTCAAGTACGGGATCGAAAGCATCCACATGTTCCTGGAGAACGACCTGCGTCTGCTCGAACGGCCTTAAGGGCGGTTCATCCGGGAAGGAGCCGAACGTCCATGGTGATTAAAGTGCCTCTTTCGTGGCTGCGCGCGTACTGCGACATCCCGTGGTCCGTCGAAGGACTGGTGGAACGCCTGGTCATGACGGGTCTGGAGGTCGATGCCGTCGAGACGGTCGGAAGCGATTTCGAAGGCTTTGTCGCCGGCCGCGTGGAGCGCGTGGAGCGCCATCCCAACGCCGACCGGCTCTCCCTATGTACCGTGGACGTGGGCGGCGAGTCCCTGCAGATCATCTGCGGGGCGCCGAACGTGGCCGCCGGCCAGATGGTGCCGGTTGCCCGGGTCGGCGCGGCGCTGCCGGACGGAATGGCGATCAGGAAGGCAAGGATCCGCGGGGTGGAGTCCTTCGGGATGATCTGCTCCGAGGCCGAACTGAACCTCTCCGACGACCACGCCGGTATCATGGTGCTCGACGGCGCGACCGAACCGGGGCGGCCTCTGAAGGACGTCCTGGGCGGGCCGGAAACGGTGCTGAGCATCGACGTGGGCACCAACCGGCCCGACTGCCTGTCCCTGGTCGGCCTGGCCAGGGAGATTACGGCCCTGTCGGGCGGCGAAACGCGCATTCCTTCGGGCGCCGCCGCCGATTCCGGCCCATCCGTCGAATCGCTCGCCGGCGTCCGTGTCGACGCGCCGGACGACTGTCCCCGGTTCGTGGGCCGCGTGATCACCGGCGTCCGGATCGGACCTTCACCGGACTGGTTGAAGAGGCGGATCGAAGCCGCCGGCATCCGGTCCATCAGCAACGTAGTCGACGTGACGAACTACGTCATGCTCGAATTGGGACAACCGCTGCACGCCTACGACCTGGATCGGCTGGCCGGACAGGGTATCGTCGTCCGCCGCGCGCGGGCGGAGGAGGCCTTCACCACCCTTGACGGCGTTGAACGGACCCTTGGTCCCGAGGTGTTGATGATCGCCGACCATGAGCGGAGTATCGGGGTCGGCGGCGTCATGGGCGGGCTGAATACCGAGATAACCGAAGATACCGAACGGGTATTTCTGGAAGGCGCCTGCTTCGACGCGGTCCGGGTGCGCCGGGGATCGAAGGCGCTGCAGTTGCAGACCGACGCATCCCGGCGGTTCGAGCGCGGCATGGACCCGGAACTGCAGGGAGAGGCCGTCGGCAGGGCCGCGGGAATGATCGCCGAGGTGGCCGGTGGTGTGGTGGCTGAAGGCATGATCGACGTGCGGACCCCGGCCGGGCCCGGGCCGGAGATCCCGTTACGGCCGGACCGCGTGAACGGCTTGCTGGGAACCGGCCTGGACCGGGACGAGATCGCCACCTTCCTGCGCAGGCTCCGATTCGGCGTACGGCCAGTTGGAACCGACCTCGAGGTCAGCGTGCCATCGTTCAGAAGGGATGTCCACCGCGAGGTCGATCTGATCGAGGAGGTCGCCCGGCTTTACGGCTACGACCGGATCGAACCGGCCGCTTCCGCGCCGCCCCGCGAAGAGTCGGTGGAAGCCCGGGAAAGAGAGAAGGACCTCCGCGGCCGGCAGGACGTCCGGAGGCGACTGGGCGATACGATGACCGGGTTCGGCTTCACGGAAGTGGTCACCCACAGTCTCCTGCATCCGGACCTGAACCGTCTCATAGATCCTTCCCGTCCCAGCTTGCTGATCGACAACCCCCTGAGTCCCGAACTCTCCGCCATGCGCACGAGTCTCGCGGCCTCCGTGTTGAACGTCGTGCGTTGGAATGCCAATCGCAAAGTACGGGACATCCGGATATTCGAGGCGGGCCGGGTGTACTGGCCGAAAAACGGCGGCCTTCCCGACGAACCCGAACAACTTTGTTTCGCCGTTACGGGACAGCGCCAAGACCCGCACTGGGACGGACCGCAGCAGGCCTTCGACTTCTTCGATTTGAAGGGGCTGGCGGAAGCTTTGCACGGACGGTTAGGGCTTGACAGGGTCGAGACCGTCCCGTATGATAATGACGACCCTCTGTTCGACGCGGACCGGACTGGCGAACTGCGCGCAGACGGGGTGCGGACCGGTCGATTCGGCGCGGTTTCGCGCCAGGTACTCGACCGGTACGAAATACGAGAGCCCGTGTGGATGGGGGTGATCGACTGCGGCGTACTCTTTGGCAAGGCGTCTGAACGATGGAACTATCATGCGCCCCCCAAGTACCCCGCGGTCGAAAGAGACTTGGCTATTGTCGTGCCCGAAGAGGTTTCTCATAGGGACATACTGGAAGAAATCCGCGCGTGTAGCGGCGACCTCCTGGAAGCTGTAGCACTGTTCGACGTGTATCGTGGAGAGCAGATTGCGGCCCATTGCAAGAGCATGGCCTACGCCATGCGTTTCCGGTCGGGCGAGCGGACACTGACGGATGGCGAAGTTACGAAACTGCAGGAAAAGGTGCTGCGCCGGCTGGTGAGCCGGTACCGCGCGGAACTTCGCTCCTAGCGCCGCCGAGGCGCGCGGGATATCACGTTATCGGAGGGATTCATGCAAGAACAATCCATAGAGCTGTTGCTGAGCCGGATTGAAACCATGATTGATCTTATTCAGCGGCTAAAGGACGAAAACGCGGAGCTCCGTGGCCAGAATCAGAACCTGGAGTCGCAAATTCAGGAACTGCAGCGTGTACAGGAGCAGTCGGTTACCTCGAAGGATGAACTGGAAAAGGAAAACCAGGCGCTGCGCGTCAAACAGGACGACATCAAGGCGCGCATAGACACCATGCTGTCGCGTCTCGACGTCATCGAATAAGATCGGTACCATGGAGAAACTGGACTCGGAATTCGCGTTCATGCCGCGTGCGGTCAGGCGCCGGTTGCTCACTGGGATGAACCCATTATGGATGACGGAAAAGCCACGGTTCGGGTCAACATCTGCGGAACCGAGTATCCGATACAGGCGGCGGAGGAACCCGAGTACATCCAGCGGATCGCCGCCTATGTCGACGAACGTATGCGCGAGGTTCCCGTCAGCGTGACCATGCAGTCCCTCACCAGCGTGGCGGTCCTCACGGCGATCAGGATCGCCGACGAGTTGCACAAGGAACGTGAGAAACAGACGAAACAGGTCGTATCGGAATCCATGCAGAATGAACGGATCGCGGAACTGATCCGGCGCATGGATGAATTGATGGAGACCCTGATTCCTGAACAGGACGACGGGCAGGAATACCATGACCGATCTTGTTGAGGAACGAACCATGTCCGGATTAAATACAATTTTTGAAGAAGGTGGCTGCCACTATGCTTGTGACGATCAGTCTCTACGCCGGCACCGCCCTGATCATGTTTCTCTTCGGATGGTACATTCGAAAGCGTGTCGAAAAACGCAAGACGGACAGTATGGAGCGCTTGGCAGAGAGCATTCTCGCAGAGGCGGTGGAAGAAGCTGAAACGATAAAAAACACGGCCCGGATCGAAATGGAGGAAGAGTCGTATCAGGCCAAGGCGAAATTCGAACGGGAGAGTAACACGGCCCGCCAGGAATCCCAACGGGCCGAAAAACGGATCGCGATCCGGGAACAGAACATAGAGCGCAAGGCCGATTACGTGGCCAAGCGGGAACAAGGCATACAGAAACAACTCCAGTCGATGCAGGAGCGGGAGGAGAAGCTTTCAGAAGAGGAAGAGCGGCTGGAACAGCTGATCAAGCGGCAGACTGAACAGCTTGAGCAGTCCGCCGGCATGACGACGGAGGAAGCGAGGCAGGCGCTACTCGGCAACATCCAGGCCCGGATACGCGCCGAAGCCGGCCAGCAGGCCCGCAGCATCATCGAAGAAGCCCGCCAGAACGCGGAGATCGAAGCCAGGGAAATCATCACGCACGCGATGCAGAAGTACACGCTGGATCACGTGACGGAAACGACGACGTCGGTCATATCCCTGCCCGATAATGAAATGAAGGGACGCATCATCGGGCGCGACGGACGCAATATCCAGGCTTTCGAAATGTCGACGGGGATCGATGTCATCGTCGATGACACCCCGAATGCCGTCGTCCTCTCCGGGTTCAATCCCATACGCCGCGAAATCGCGAAGCTGTCCATGGAGAAGCTGATCGAGGACGGAAGAATCCATCCCGGATTCATCGAGCAGGTCGTTTCGAAGACCCAGGAGGAGATCAACGACCTGATCCAGGATACGGGTGAGCAGGTGCTCTTCGACCTGGGCGTTACCGGTGTCCGTCCCGAGTTGGCCATGCTGCTAGGGCAATTGAAATACCGCATGACCGGAGGGCAGAACGCGCTGCATCACAGCCGCGAAGTGGCCGAACTGGCAGGCCTCATGGCGCAGGAGCTGGACCTGGACGTGACCCTGGCCCGGCGCTGCGGACTGCTGCACGACATCGGCAAGGCTGTGGACGGCGGTCCGGAAGGCGCGCATGGAGAACTGGGCAGAGCGGTTGCCGAGAAGTACGGCGAAACGCCCGAAGTGCTGGGATGCATCTCCGTGACCCACGAGAACCTGGATGAGGCCAGCCCCATGGCCGTGGTGGTCAGAACCGCCGACGCCCTCTCCGTTTCCAGACCCGGCGCGTTGCGGGAACCGCTGCAGAAATACGTTCGGCGGCTCCGGGAGATGGAGCGGCTGGTGAATTCCTTCGAAGGCGTATCCAGTGCATTTGTCATGAAGGCGGGAAAAGAAGTCAGGGTCATGATCGATCACGAAGAAGTCGACGACCTCCGTGCGGTTCAGCTTGCCACGGAAATCGCCCGGAAAATCCAGGTCAGGATGGAATATCCCGGCCAGATCAAGGTGACGGTCATCCGTCAGACCCGCGCGGTCGAATTCGCACGGTAGCGGAGTCACCGATACAGGCAGGGGAGGGAGGCCAGGCTTGGGGACTGACGGTGATCGCAGTATCCTTACCGTTTCCGAACTGACCGCCGGGATCAAGACGCTGCTCGAAGAGGCGTTCCCCCAGGTGTCGGTGTCCGGGGAAATCTCCAACTACAAGCGGCACTCGTCCGGCCATGCCTACTTCTCGCTGAAAGACGAACGCAGCCAGTTGCGTTGCGTCATGTGGCGGACGGCCAACCGCAGGCTGACCTTCGAACCCGAAGACGGCATGGAGGTCCTGGCCCGGGGCGTCCTCTCGGTCTACGAGGTGCAGGGGCAATACCAACTGATCGCCCGGGAACTGAAGCCCGTCGGCGCGGGCGCGCTGCAGGCGGCCTTCGAACGACTAAAGGCCCGGCTCGAGCAAGAGGGCCTTTTCCGGGAGGAACACAAAAAGGCGCTGCCGTCCTTCCCGGAGCGCGTGGGCGTAGTCACTTCCGGATCCGGCGCCGCGATCCGGGACATCATACAGGTCCTGCGCCGACGCGCGCCGTGGGTTTCGATCATCCTCCGTCCGACGCCCGTACAGGGTGACGGCGCCGCGGCGGAAATCGCAGCCGCCATCGAAGAGATGAACGACTACGGCGAAGTGGACGTGTTGATCGTCGGTCGCGGAGGCGGGTCGGTGGAGGACCTGTGGGCATTCAATGAAGAGGCGGTGGTCCGCGCGGTCTTCGGGTCCCGAATCCCGGTGGTTTCCGCGGTTGGACATGAAACGGACTATACCCTGGCCGACTTCGCGGCCGACCACCGGGCCCCCACGCCTTCGGGCGCGGCCGAAATCGTCGTTCGCGACATGCGGGAACTGAAGGACCGGTCGGATGCCGTGTTACGGCGTCTCTGCGGGGGCATGGCGGGGTACATCGACCGGTATCGCCAGCGCGTCGCCACGGCAGTCTCCAGTTATGGACTCAGGCGGCCCGTCGACCAGGTCGGTCAGTACGCCCAATACACCGATGAATTGACCCGCCGCCTGGCCGAATGGTGCTTCCACGTCCACGAAACCCGCGTCCAGCGGGTCGGCGGACTGGCCGGCCGGCTGCAGGCCCTCAGTCCCCTCTCGGTGCTGGAACGCGGATACGCGGTCTGCCAGCGAGCGTCCGACGGACGCATCGTCCGCGGCGCGGATGAACTCAACGTCGACGACCGGGTGAAAGTGCGGCTGCGCAAGGGCGAGGCGTTCTGCCGCGTCGAGCACCTTAACGGCGGGACGGAACAAGCCGCGGCGGCCACCCGCGGGAATCGGCGCAAGGAAGCACCCGCCACTTTCGGACTGTTTGATGAACCGGATAGCCAGGAACCCGCCTGACCGTTTGGATACATAAAATGAACGAGCACGAAAAACCGACTTTCGAGGAAGCGCTCAAGCGCCTCGAGCAAATCGTTGAACGCATGGAACAGGGCGATCTTCCGCTGGATGAATCACTCGCTCTTTTCCAGGAAGGCATCGAACTTTCCCGGATCTGCACCCGCCAGCTGAATGCGGCGGACGAGCACGTACGCAAGCTGGTCCGGGTGGAAAACGGCCGGTTCGTCATCGAACCCCTCGAGCCGGAACCGCCGGCCAGCCAGGGTGACGATCTGTCGTTTTAGATTCCGGCGCCCTCTTGGCGCGTTACCGCCGGTTCGGGTGTCCCGTTCACAAGGGACCGTACCTCCCGCGGTCCATAGGCCGGCAACGCCGTGAGAATTGCCGACGGACCGCCACAGCCTGGTGATGCATATGACCGAGACCCCGGGGAAGCAGGGCTTCCTCGAAGCGCTGGCCGTGCGTAAGGAATGGGTGCGAGAATACCTGGAACGGGACCGCCGGAAAGCACTTTTCGTACCGGCGGATATCCATGACGGGGTGTTCAGCTACCTGAGGGCGTCCGGCAAGGTCCTCCGACCCTGCGTGCTGTATTTCTCCTGCGGCGCCGTAGGCGGCGAGGAGCATGCCGCAACGCCCGCTGCGGTCGCCGTGGAACTCTTCCACACCTGGACCATCGTCCATGACGACATCATGGACCGGGACACGTTGCGGCGCGGCGCGCCCACCGTCCACGAAGCGTTCCGGAGACGCGCGCTGGCCACGGAGGCTTTCGACGAGAGGGAAGCCGCCCACTACGGCATTTGCATTGGGATCATGACGGGCGAGGTGCAGCACGGGTGGGCCACCGCTCTCCTGTCCGAACTGTACGATGCGGCCGCGGACAATGGAGCGATGGTAATCGAGCTGATCCGTTACCTGGAAACGGATGTGCTCCTGGCCCTCGTGGGTGGGCAGGCGCTGGATATTCAGTATGCCAAGGCGCCCATGGACAGCCTGGACGAAGCCTCCGTTATCGATATGTTCTGGCGCAAGACCGGCGCGCTCTACGCGTTCGCTGGTGCCGCCGGCGCGATGATCGGCCTGAATACGCCGGACCGGACCCATCCCCTGGTTCGGGCGATTTCATCCTTCACCGGCGAATGCGGCGTGGCCTTCCAGCTGCAGGACGACATCCTGGGTCTCACGGCCGACGAGGCCACCCTGGGCAAACCGGTGTGCTCCGACCTGAGGGAAGGGAAACGAACCCTGCTACTCGTCCATACCTACCACAAGGCTTCGGCCGCCGAAAGGCGGTTCCTGCTCGACGTGGTCGGGAAACCGGGGGCGACAGAAGAGCAGATCGCGGAGGTGCGCGACCTGATCCTGGCCCATGGCGGCCTCGAACACGCCCGGTCGCTCATGGAGCGACGGGTGGCCGACGCCATACGGAATCTCGATGACGTTCCCGGCTCCACCTACAAGGAATACCTGGTCAACTGGGCAGAATTCCTGATCGGAAGGTCTTTCTGATGCATCGCGTGGGCATCATCGCCAATCCGGTCCGCCCCGTGGTCAGCCACCTGATCCCCGAGCTTGTGCGGCTGCTCTCGTCACGGTCCGGAAAACCATCGCTCGCGGCCAGCCTTGCGGCCATGGTCAGTGATGAGACCGCCCGCCGGACATGCGTGATCGTCGATTCGGACGAACTCGCCGTGCAGGACGTCGACTGGGTCATCGCCATAGGCGGGGACGGTACGCTGCTCAAGACCGCCCGTCTGGTCGGCGCTTCCGGAACGCCCATTCTCGGCGTCAATTCCGGAAAGCTCGGTTTCATGATGCAGACGACGCCCGGCGAACTGGACGAAGCCATCGAACAGGTATTCGACGGGCAATACTCGCTGGACAAGCGGCTGGTCCTGCAGGGTCGGATCGGTAACGGAACCCCGGGGGACGCGGCGGCGGCCGGCGTGTTTTCGGCATTGAACGATATCGTGATCGACAAGGGATCTATATGCCGGGTCATCGAACTGGGCATCTATGTCAACGACGAATACGTCAACGACGTCATGGCGGACGGGCTCATCGTATCGACGCCGACCGGGTCCACGGCCTATTCGCTGGCGGCGGGGGGGCCGATTCTGGCGCCCGGCATGGAAGCGATCGTCGTATCGCCCATCTGTCCGCACACCCTGTCCAACCGGGCCATGGTGCTCGCGGCGCGGGACCGCGTACGGATCGAAGTCACGGCCGATCATCCTGATCTCCTGCTCACCGTGGACGGCCAGGAAAACGTGGTCATCCAGCCGGGCAGCACCGTCGAGCTTTACCGGGCGGACCACACGATACACCTGATCCGTTTTTCAGATCGGCCCTTTTACGACGTCCTGCGTACGAAGCTGAAATGGGGAGAACGCTGAAGACCCCGGGAATCAGCGGGCCTTCCCAGCCGCACCCGGCGGCACCCGGCCGCGCCTGGTCCCGTCCGGTTCCGCACGGTCCATCCGGCCCGTTCGGTCCCACCCGGTCTCGCCGTTCATTTTGCAGCCTATGCTCGCGAACCTGAGGGTCAGAAACTACGCGCTGCTGGACGAGGTGGACATAGAGTTCACCCCCGGACTGAACGTGCTCACGGGTGAAACCGGCTCCGGGAAGTCCATCCTGATCGGCGCGCTGGGCCTCATTCTGGGCGACAGGGCCGCGTCCGAGTCCATACGCGGCGGCGCACGGACCGCCATCGTCGAGGGGCTGTTCGAAGGGGAGCACGACGCGCAGTTGCAGGCCCTGCTGGTGGAAATCGGCGTGGACCCGGAAGAAGGCATGCTGATCATCCGACGGGAGGTGGCCCGCGATGGCCGCAACCGGTGCACGATAAACGGCAGCCTGGTCACCGTTTCCGTTCTCAGGAAACTGGGCGTCCTGCTGGTGGACCTGCACGGACAGCACGATCACCAGTCGCTGCTGAATCCGCGGACGCACCGGGACTTTCTGGACGGTTACGAGGACGTCCGAGCGCCGAAGCAACGGGTCGCCGAGGCCTACCACCTTTTCACCGAGCGGTCGGAAGCCCTGCGGCGGATGGAAGACAGTCTCGCCGCCACCCGGGAAAGGGAAGATCTCTACCGCTTTCAGCTGGACGAGCTCGACCAGGCGGACTTGTCCCCGGGAGAAGACGAAGAACTCGAAAGGGAGCGGTCCGTCCTCGAGCACGCTGAACAGTTGGTCCAGATCGCATCCGACGCTTCCGAGGCGCTCTCCGAAGGGGAAGGCGCCCTGGTCGACGGATTGGTCCGGGTCATCCGCTCGCTGGAGGAAGCGGAGCGCATAGACCCCGCACTCGGCGAGGCCCTCGAGGGTATTCGAAGCGCGCGCTACCATCTGGTCGACTGTGCCGACTTCCTTCGGCACTACCGCGACCGCGTGGACTACGACCCGGCGCGCCTGGAAGAGGTGCTGGACCGCCTGGACCTTCTCGGGCGGCTCAAACGCAAGTACGGCGCCACGATCGAGGAAGTCCTGGCCTACCGTGGCCGTATCGCCGGAGAACTGGAACAGATGGACACGGCCGGCGAGCATCGGAGCAGTTTGCGCTCGGAGGTGGAAGCGGCCCGCAAAGAACTGGCCGAACGGGCGAAAACCCTGTCGGACCGGCGTAAGCAAGTGGCGAGCAGGCTGGAGAAAAGGGTGGTTGCGGAACTGGCGGAACTGGGCATGGAGAAGACGGGATTCCGGGTCGGTATCGAATGGCGGGAAGCCGAAGAAGGCCCCCTGCGGATCGACGGGCGCGGCTTCAGCGTGGACGCCCACGGGATGGATCGGATCGAATTCCTGATATCGCCCAATTCCGGCGAGGACCTGAAACCGTTGGCGAACATCGCGTCCGGCGGGGAGATCTCGCGCATCATGCTGGCGCTCAAGGTGATTCTGGCCGAATCGGACCGAATGCCGACGCTGGTATTCGACGAGTTGGACATCGGCATCGGCGGACGCATTGCCGAATCGGTCGGGCACCGGCTGAAGCTGCTGTCCCGGGACCACCAGGTGCTTTGCATCACCCATCTCCACCAGGTGGCCTGCTGGGGCCGTACGCATTTTACCGTGCACAAGCAGTCGGCCCGCGGCCGGTCGGTCACGCTGGTCGATCATCTGGACGAGGACGGCAGGATCCGGGAGATCGCGCGCATGCTGGCCGGGGAGACGGTGGACGCCATGGCCATCTCGCACGCACGCGAAATGCTCCGGCGCACGGCGGCCGTGTGAGCTCGCGGAGGACGGCGGCATGAGCCCGAATACCGGACGGAGCGGAAGGGCGCGAGGATTCTGGTCGCCGCCAAATATCCTGTCCCTCTCACGCATAGCCGCCGTTCCGTTCATTTACTGGGGTTTCGCAGGGGATGCGCACATGGTCCTCTACACGCTCATCGGCTGCGCCTTTCTGACGGACGCGGCCGATGGTTTCCTGGCGCGCCGCTTCCGCTGGGAAAGCAAATGGGGGCTTGTCCTCGACCCGCTGGCCGACAAGATCCTGGTCGGCAGCCTGTCGGTCTTCCTGGTGCTGTATCGAGACTTCCCACTGTGGGCGGCCGCGTTGATCATCGTCCGCGACCTGTCCATTCTGGGCGCGGGCGCGTATCTTTACTTCAGACCGGGCAACGTGGTCCTGCCGGCCGACCGGATCGGCAAATTGACCACGCTGGCCATGGGCGGCGCCCTCATTCTTTACGCCGTGGACTGGCAGCCCTACGGAGCGTGGGCGCTCTGGGCGGCCCTCTGCTGTGTCGCCGGGTCGGGCATCCATTACGTCCTTGGTTTCACGCGGCTCATCCGGGAGCGTACGCACACATGAATCGAGTCGCATCGAAATGGGAGGTCACCGGCTGGCATCACCTGTCGTTCGAGCGGCCGGAAGATTGGAGCATAGGCGCGGTAACGGGAGATTATTCATCGGGTTACCTGCGGCTTGACGATACGGAAATGCCCCGTTTCGAACTGAGGTGGGAGCGCACCCGGGGGCGGGAACCCGTCGACCAGGTTGTCGCGAGATATCTTAAGAACATCACGGGAAAGGCCGGAAAGAAGGGGCCTCCCGTGAAGGTCCGTCGGGACCTGGGGCTCATCAAGGCGGAGTCCGCGCTGGCGGACAGGACGGTGGAGGGGTTCCACTGGCGGACGGAAGGGCCGGACCCCTTGCAGGCCTATGGCTGCCTGTGGATGTGCGAAACCTGCGGGCGCACGGTCTTCGCCCAGGTCCTCGGACGCGGGGGAGAATCCATGATGACCCGGGCCTCGAGGTTGCTGAATACCCTGGACGACCACGCGCGCGGCGACAACGCCACCTGGGCCGTTTACGGGTTGCGCATCGAGCTCCCGTCCGACTACGCGCTCGTGCAGCATTCCTTTCTGACAGGCCGTATCGAGTTGACTTTCCAGCTCGGCGGCGCCAGATTGGAACTGGTGAGGATGAGCCTCGCCGAATTGCATCTGGAGAACCGTACCTTCCCGGATTGGTTCCAGGACACCTACGGAAACGAGATCGACCACTGGACTGACGGAGCCGGTTCCTATCGCGGCCATCCGTCCATCCGGGGAACGGGCGAAGGCGTGGATCCCGAGACGGTACACACTCGCATGGCCTGGTTGCCGTGGCGGCGGCCCCGAAAAAAACCATTGAGTTGTTGCAGCTGGCATTGTATCGATGGCAATAGGATATTCGTGCTGCGTCACCTGGACGAGAAGCTCCGGCCCGATTACCTGGACGGTATAGCAGGCACGGTGATTTGCCATTGAAATCACGGGATGTGCACATCCCTGGTTCATTGCCGGGATCATTCCAACGGGTCGTAACCATGCAGTTCTTTCGAAAGAAACAGTCCCCTTTGCCCCGCAGGGATTTGTTGCGCGCGAAGCCGGTACGCAACGAAAGACTGACCTGCGAAGAAAACTCCGACGGGGAAATCGTACTGGGGATCCCGAGGAGAAAGACCTGGTGGATCAACAGCATGTCCCGGTTTTTTTACGTACCGAGCCGGCGGACGGTTGTGTTGGACCGCATCGGGTCCTTCCTCTGGGGGCTCTGCGATGGGCAGAATACGGTGGACCACGTCATATCTACAATCCGGACCGAATACAAACTGGAACGCAAGGAAGCGGAAGTCTCCACGCTGACATACCTGAAACAACTCACGGAGAAGGGCTTGATCGGACTGGCCGTGGCAAACAGAAAAGGAGATAGAAACGCATGACGACGGAATCGGCCGCGACGGCCGGAACGACGGAGAAACAAATATCACTGCCCTTGTCCAAGGCGA
>JAPOOT010000488.1 GCA_026713285.1 Gemmatimonadota bacterium
AGCGCGTGAGATCGATCATGTGGACGCCGAGATCGATCAGCGGACCGCCGCCGGCCTGGGACTTGCGGGTAAACCAGGTCCCGGGTCCCGGAATGCCGCTCCGCCTCAACCAGCCGGTCCTGGCATAGTAGATCTCGCCCAGCACTTCCTGCTCGACGAGCTTCTTCAGGATCCGGGTCTCCGCGCGGAACCGGTTGTTGAGGGCGATCATCAGGTACCGGCCGTTGCGCCGGGCGGCAAAGGCCATCTCCCGCGCCTGACCCGCGTTCAGCGCCATGGGCTTTTCGCACAGGACGTGAGCGCCGGCGTCCAGCACGTCGATGGTCACGGGAGCGTGGAGGAAATTCGGGAGGCAGACGCTGACCAGATCGGGTCCCAGGGCGGCCAGGTCCCGGTAGTCGGTGAACGCGTGGGGCACGCCGTGCCGCGACGCGGTATCCTCGACCAACCCGGCATCGAGGTCGGCCAGTCCGATGACCTCGGTCCGCTCGTCCTTCAGATAGCCGGCGAGATGGGCCTGTCCCAGCCCCAGGCCGATCACGCCGACGGTCGTTTTTTCTTTCATTCGCCTATCCCTGGCAGGTCCGTCTACTATCGTCCGCCACGGTAGGCGATCAGGTCGATCTCGATGCCGGCGTTGAGGACGACGCCCGACTGGATGGTAGAACGGGCAGGCGGATCGCCCGTGTAGTAGGATCGGTACACTTCATTCATGGCGGAAAAGTCCTCCAGGTCGCCAAGAAACACCGTGGCCTTGACGACGTCATCCATCGTCAGCCCTGACTTGGCCAGAGCCGCTTGCAGGTTGTCCATGACCATCTTGGTTTCCGCCTGAATGCCTCCCGGGATGATGCGGCCCCGAACTGCCGCGATCTTACCGGAAAGGAACACGAAGTCTCCCGCCTCGATGGCCTCGCTGTAGTTCTGGCCTGGTGCGATGGCCTTGCGGCCCCGGTCGTCCTGCGACTGGGCGGGCAGCACGGCGTAACCCAGCGACATGGCGGCGACGACCAGCGCTGCGAAGCCGGCAAACAGCCATTTGGAAACCATGATGTTGAGTTCGAAACCTTCTTCTTTTCTACCGCCCCTGAGTCGTATGGTCGGTATGGTCGAGCCCATGATAACCTCCCCTGATTTTGGTTGACACAACATGCCTCAGGCAGTATCTTTATGTCCTATGATCGAATAAATCAAGTAGTATTGGGAAAAGGATGGATATGTCTATGTGCCCGATTGTCTGTATGGTCCGACTTCAGTTGCCTCTTCGGGCCCGGGGCACGGCAAAACCAGATTGAGACTAAGAAAAATGCACGATTAGCGTGCATTTTTTTTTGTCCGCCTTTTCATCTCCAGGGAGGGTTGAGGCCGCATGCAGGAGAGCTTGAGAGCGCTTTTGGAATTACAGGAAACAGATCGGGGCCTGCACGAGCTTGAACAGTACAAGGTAGACATACCCAATAAGCTGGAGGAGATGGAAACCGTCCAGTCCGAGGCGGAGACCAGGCTCGCAGACCAGGTAACGAAGGTCGCGGAAATCGAGAAAAACAGGCGTCAGCGCGAACAGGACCTGCAGATCGCGCAGGAACAGGTCCAAAAATACCAGGGCCAGCTCTACAGCGTAAAAACCAATAAGGAATACGACGCCCTGCAGACCGAGATCCAGGCACAGAAGAACCTCATCTCCGAACTCGAAGACGCGATTCTGCAGTTGATCTCCGAGACCGAGACCGAGCAAGAGGCGCTGGAGACCATGCGCGGTGAAACCGAATCGCTCGTCGAGCGCTTGGGCGAAGAGCGCGCGGCGCTCGAGTCCAGGCTTTCGGCAGTCGACGAAGACGTCGCCGTCAAAATGGACGAGCGCAAGAGAATGGCCATGCGCGTGGAGAACCCGGTCCTGAAGGTATACAACCGTATTCGGCAGAATCTGCACGGGATGACCGTCGTACCGGTGAAGAAGGGCGCCTGCTCCGGATGTTTCCACATTATACCACTGCAAATCATGCTGCAGATCCGCCAGGGGCGGAGGCTGGTGTCCTGTGAAAGCTGCGGCAGGATCCTGGTCGTGGAAGAAGGCCTGGAGCACTGAGATCCGCCCGGCCGCGACGCGCAGCCCGGCCGCGACACGTAGCCCGGCCGCGACACGCAACCCGGCCGCGACACGTAGCCCGGCCGCGACACGCAACCCGGCCGCAACGCGCAACCCGGCCGCGACACGCAGCCCGACGCGCGATTCCGTAACCAACGGGGTTGAACCTGGCCGAGCAGTGTAGTATATTAGCGGATGTAAAACGTCACAAGTCGTCCAGGCGATCGCGTTCGCCATCGCGCGGACGAGGAAAGTCCGAGCACCACAGGGCGGGATGCCTGCTAACGGCAGGGGGCAGTGATGCCACGGAAAGTGTCACAGAAAACACACGGCCGATCCCTTCGGGGAGGCAAAGGTGAAAAGGCGAGGTAAGAGCTCACCGCGGTCCGGGTAACCGGTCCGGCAGGACAAACCCCATCCGGTGCAAGACCGAATAGGAGAGGAGAGACGGCCCGTCTCGACCGCCGGGAAACCGGAGACTCTCGGGTTAGGTCGCACGAGGCGGCTGGCGACAGCCGTCCCAGATAGATGATCGCCACCTTCACCGCGAAGGTACAGAACTCGGCTTACGGTCGGCTTGGACGTTTTACGGCACCTTGGATTTTGCACGGCCTTTCCTCCATCTTCTGCGCACGATCACCCTCAACATACGAATGATTGCATGAACAGCCGCTGGGTCCTACACGACGAACATCCCCAGGTTCCCCAGATGATGGAGCAGATCAACGTACCGCGCGTGATCGCGCAGATTCTGCTCAACAGGGGCGTTTCGACCTTCGACGACGCCCGGTATTTCCTGAAGCCCACGCTGGACGATCTGCACAGTCCGTTCCTCATGGCGGACATGGATCTGGCCGTGGAACGGATCGCCGCCGCCATCGAAAGCAAGGAACACATCATGGTCTTCGGCGACTACGATGTGGACGGGACCACGGCGACCACGCTGCTGTACCTCACGATCAAGTTGCTGACGGAACGGATTTCCTCCTACATACCCAACCGGATGACCGACGGTTACGGACTGTCCATTGAAGGCCTGCAGGAAGCCAGAAGCCGCGGGGTAACGCTGATTCTTGCCGTCGACTGCGGGATTACGGCCAATGCGGAAGTGGACCAGGCCCGCGAAATGGGCATCGATGTCGTCATCATCGATCACCATGTTCCAGGCGATATGCTACCGAACAGCGTCGCCATTCTGAATCCGAAGCGGGCAGACTGCGAATACCCGTTCAAGGAGCTTTGCGGCGTCGGACTGGCGTACAAGGTGGCGCAGGCGCTGGCCGAGCACGTAGGATTGCCGGAGAACGCGGTGTATACGCACATGGACCTCGTGGCCCTGGGCACGACGGCGGACATCGTCCCCCTGCGCGACGAGAACCGGGTGCTGACCAAGTACGGACTGGACATGATGCAGCAGACGGACAAGTCGGGTCTGCAGGCGCTGCTCGAAGTGGCGGGCCTGAGGGAGAAGGAACTGTCGACGGGACACATGCTCTTCATGCTCGCGCCCCGCATCAATGCCGCCGGCCGTATGGGCGACGCCACACGCGTGGTCGATCTGCTGATCACGGAAGACCAGCAGGAAGCCGCGCAACTGGCCGAAGAATTGGACGAGGAGAACCAGAGACGGCGCAAAGAGGATACGCTCACGTTCGAAGCGGCCAGGGAAATCGTCGAAAATGATCCCTTCCTCCGGGAGGCAAAGGGTCTCGTTCTCGCTTCGGACTCCTGGCATCCCGGCATCATCGGCATTGTCGCTTCCCGCATGGTGGAGGCCTTCAACCGCCCGGTCGTGATGATCTCGACCAAAGGAGAGAACGGACGGGGCTCGGCGCGCACCGTGGGCGATTTTCACCTGTATAACGCCATCAAGGAATGCTCCGACCTGCTTATTCAATTCGGCGGCCATCATCACGCGGCGGGCCTTTCCATCGAAAAGGGCCGCATCGAGGCGTTCACGCAGAAGTTTCACGAGGTGGTCGCGGCGCGCGCGACACCGGCCGATTTCATTCCCAGGCTCGAAATAGACGCGGAAATCGAACTCGACGAGATGACCCCGCGCATGGTCCGGCTGATGAAAATGCTTGGGCCCTTCGGACCGGCGAACCACCACCCCGTGCTCGTGTCGCGCGACCTGAGCGTCGTCGGAAAACCCAGGACCATCGGGAAGGGTAAAAATCACCTGAGATTCCGGGTAAAGCAGAATGGCCGCGTCATGGATGCGATCGGTTTCGGAATGGCGCACTTCGCCGATCAACTGAACGACAGCCGGGACCGCCTGGACCTGGCTTACAACCTCGAGGAAAACACCTTTCGGGGCGAGACCAGCCTCCAGTTGAGAATTAAAGACATAAAACCCGGCACGGTATAGCCTCCGA
>JAPOOT010000489.1 GCA_026713285.1 Gemmatimonadota bacterium
CGTAGTCCTTTACACCCAACGGCGCCGAAGGTATATTTTCGGGTAGCGATCCTGGTATCGCATGGGCGTTTCCAACCCCATTCACAATGACGAATCCGCCATATTTCCGTTCAGAATCGAAAGAAAGCCATGTCCGTTCTCGGCCTTACCTGTACCCGTTGCGATGCCCAGTATCCACTGGGACCCATGTTCTTCGGCTGTCCCGCTTGCGCTGACGGCCCGGATCGCGGTGCGGACGGCCCCGGACATGACGCTGACGGCCCCGGTAGCGGCGCGGACGACCCCGAACGCAGTGCGGACGGCCCCGGACATGACGCTGACGGCACCGGTCATGGCGCTGACAACCCTGATCGCGGCACTCACGCGCCCGAGCATGGCGCGGAGGGCACCGGTCGCGGCGCGGCCGCCTTGACCGTGACCTATGACTACCAGGCGATCGCCGCCGATCTGAACGTGGAGCACTGGAACCGGGCGGGGCACGGCATCTGGCGGTTCGACGCCCTCCTTCCAATTCGGGACCCGGCTGATCAGGTTTCCCTCGGCGAGGGGAACACGGCCCTTGTGCGGCCCCGGAAAGTCTGCGAAGCGACCGGGTTGTCGAATCTGTTCATAAAGAACGAAACGACCAATCCCACCTGGGCCTTCAAGGACCGCTTCCACGCTTCCTCGGTCTCCATGGCGAAATCCCTGGGCTTCTCCCGGATTACGGCCAGCACCACGGGCAATCACGGCGCTTCGGCCGCGGCCTATGCCGCCGCCGCGGAGATGGATTCATGCATCATCCTGTGCCACCCGGAATCATCCATGCTCCAGCGGGACATGATCGCCCTGTACGGTGGTCACGCCTTCGTGCTGGAGAACCGGTTCAAGTACCTGGACACGCTGATCCGGGACCATGGCTACTATCCCTCCACGACCATGACGCCTATGCCCACGGGTACGCCTTACGGAATCGAGGGCTACAAGACCATCGCGTTCGAGATCTACGTACAGCTCGGTGGCCACGTTCCCGACCGTATGTTCTGTCCGATCGCCGCCGGTGATGCGCTTTTCGGTCCGTGGAAGGGGTTCAACGAGATGCGCCTGCTCGATCTGTCTGATCGGAATCCGGTCATGCACGGTGTCCAGCCGGCGGGATGCAATCCCTACGTACAGTCGTTCCAGCAGGGACGCGGGGACGTAATCGTCCATCCGGATCCGAGTTCCATCGCCCTTTCCATTCGCGATGACACCGGCGGCCCCTCTGCGCTGCGGGCCATCTACGATTCAGGTGGCGACGCGACCGACGTTACCGAAGACGAGATCATCGAGGCGGTGCGCCTGCTCGCGCGCAGCGGATTCCTGGTGGAACCCTCCTCGGCGGCGTCCGTTGCCGGAGCGATCAAGGCGGCCCGGGCGGATCGACTCGCCCCGGATGAAACCGTCGTCTGCCTGGTCACCGGATCGGGCGCCAAGTGGCCGGAGGTCATGGCCGAACTCTCCAGTCGTGAAGCGCCGGTCGAGCCCACGTGGGATGAGATCAAATCGCGGGCGGGCCTTGGCGACTGACCACAGCAATCGCATGGCAATGACCACAACCTCCTATATGCTCGCCGACGACCTCGCCGGCGCTCACGACGTGGCGGTTCCCTTCGCGAAGCGCAACTTTGCCGTGGCCGTACTGTCCGATCCGGACCGCCTGGATCGATTCGATTCCGCCGACCTGGTTGTGCTGAACACGAACACCCGTTCCTGCAGCGAGTCGGAAGCCGCGGAACGAGTCGGCGCGGCCTGCGAAGCGGTACGGGTGCGTAAAGGTTCGATTATCTACAAGAAGATCGATTCGACCCTGAGGGGGCATGTCGGCCTCGAAATCGACCTGGTGAGCAGATTGATGGACTTCAATCTGGCCGTATGCGCGCCAGCTTTCCCTGAACTCGGAAGGACCACGGTGGGTGGTTATCAACTGCTCGGCGGCTTGCCCGTCAGCGGCGCGGACATGGCGGGACCCGACATTCCACCGCAACATGCTTTCATTCCGGATCTACTGCATTCCGGCTCCGGCAGGAAGACCTTCCTCGTCGACTTGAAGACCGTCCAGGAAGGCGCGACGGCCATGCGTGATGCGGTCGCCGGTTTCGGGGCGGAACCGGGAACCAGGGTGGTGGTGGACATGGCAGATCCAACGTGCTGGAACGGGCTGCTGGACGCGGTCCTTGAAAACAGCGTGGTGTCGGCCAGGAGTGGATCTCCAGCGGCCGCCACGGCCTCTGCGCTGCTCTGCGGCTCAGGTGGCATGGCCGCCGCGCTCGCCGACAGGTTCGCGTCCGCACGGGGTCAGCGGGCGTCGTCATCGACCCTGAAGCCGCGCTTCGATAGCGCTTCCCCGGAGACCAAAAGCCATCCCGTCCTCGTCTTCGCCTGCAGCCTGCACGCCGCGACCGCTCGCCAGGTCGAGCAGGTCAGCGGCCGGGACTCGGCGACGACCTGCCCCTTCGATCCCCTGTTGATTGTGGACGAAGGGTCCCGGAACGACGAGGTGGATCGACTGGCAACGCGCGTCGCGGAGGTCCTTGCAAATGGACGGGACGCCGTCGTAACACCTGTTCGCCCCGGGCGCGGGGGGCGGCGGGCGTGGCTTGAGAGGTTGTCGGCGGCAACGGCCGGCCGAGATCCCGCGTCGGCGGTCATCAAGAACCTGGGAGAAGTCGCACGCAGACTGTTCACGAGCGTTCGCCCGGAGGGTCTCATACTCACGGGAGGGGAAACCGCCTGCAGCGTATTTCACGAACTGAATGCTGATGGCGCCTGGATCCTAGAAGAGATGGATACCGGCGTTGGCCTGGCCGCTGTCGCGGGTGGTCCCCACGATAGAATGGGTCTGGTCATTAAGCCCGGATCCTTCGGCGACGAGTGGACGCTGATGCGAGCCATGGAACGGCTCAGTTCGCGTTCCAGCGGCTCGCCGGCAATTGGCGTCCGTGCCCGTACTGGCGAATTCAGCAGTAGTGCGGATGATCGGCCGGTTATCGGGATCACCATGGGCGATCCGAACGGTGTGGGGCCGGAAGTCATCGTAAAGATCCTGTCGCAGGAATGGGTCTACGAACTGTGCCGGCCGCTCGTCATCGGGCATGATGAAGTAATCCGCCGGGTCCTGCCGTTGGCACGGACGGGCTCCTCCAACGACTGCGACGGCCGGGATACCGGCCCATGCCTCGCAATCCACCGGGTCGACCGGCCTGGGAAGGGCCGGTACCGCCATGGCACGGTGGACGTCATGAACGCCTGGGAGGTGGAAATTGATAAACTGATTCCAGGCCGGGTACAGTCCGAAGCCGGTCGTCTTGCCGTGGAATCCGTCAAGCTGGCCGCCCGCATGGCGATGGAGGATGAAATCGGCGCCGTGGTCACCGCGCCGATGAACAAGGAAGCCATTGGACTTGCCGGCTACGCCTTCGCCGGGCACACCGAATTGCTTGCCGAAGCCACCGGATCGGCGAGATTCCGGCTTTCACTGGCCTTCGACGGGATCCTGGTCTCCCACGCGACGACCCACGTATCCCTGAGAGACGCCATCGACCGTCTTTCCGAGGAGGAAATCCTCGTCACCGTGGACCTGGTCGGCAACGCGCTGGTCGGCATGGGCATGGCCGCGCCCCGGATCGCCGTCTGCGGTCTGAATCCCCACGCGGGGGAGGGCGGTCTCTTCGGAGACGAGGAAATACGGATCATCGAACCTGCGCTCGAAAAGGCACGCGAGCGCGTCGGCAACCGTGGTTGGCAAATTGTCGGCCCATTGCCGCCGGATACCGTGTTCATGCGGGCTCGGAAGGGCAATTTCGACGGGATCGTCGGCATGTACCACGACCAGGGCCACATTCCGGTCAAGGCCATCGCCTTCGACCGCGCGATCAACGTGACCCTGGGCCTGCCGATCGTCCGCACTTCCGTGGACCACGGCACCGCATTCGATATCGCGGGCAAGGGCGTAGCCGACGCGGGCAACCTGGGCGAGGCGCTCCGGATGGCCGTGAAGCTGATCGGCGAACAGTGGTCCGTGGGAAACAGAACAGGAGGGGGTTCCGCGTCATGAAGTCCAAACGCCTGGGCCGTGACGGACGGTCCAAGGTCTCCGGCCCGAAGGACGCCGCCGGAAGCCATATGGCTTTGCCGCAAAAGTCTCCTGCCGCCGGCCTCAGACGTTTGACCGTCTCCGGCCGGTGGTATCCGGCTATCCTTGCAGTTGCCTTTCTGGGATGCGCGGGCGTGCTGGTCGCCGGAGCCTTGCCGATGATCCCGCAGGGCGACGCCCCGATCTTCAACTCCATCGGCAAGCAGTTGCCGCCCGATGCTGCGCCGCTTGAATTCCAGACCTACCGGTTCATGCGCGACGAGCCCCGAAGCCTGGACGTCAGCGTAAACCTCTACGTGGGGCAGTGGAACGAGTTCCTCTTCGAGACCCTGGTCGCGAAGGACGAAAACGGCGACCTCATCCCGGCCGCGGCGGATCGCTGGGAGATCTCGCCCGACGGGAAAACCTGGACCTTCTTCCTGCGGAAAACGGGACGGTGGAGCGACGGAAGGCCCGTCACGGCCCACGACTTCGTCTATACCTTCCGCCGATCCCTGTCCTACGAGACGGCAAATCCATACGCCGCCTTCTACAGCGATATCGTGGGCGCAAAATCCTACAGCCAGACCTCGAACGCCGATCCCGCCATGCTGGGCGTCAGGGCGATCGACGACCATACGCTGACTGTCGAAACCACCCACCCGGCGCCCTACCTCGGCCTTATCCTTTCCGTCCCCACTTCCATGCCGGTGCCCCGGTGGCAGGTGGAAAAGCACGGTCCCAGGTGGACCGAGGAAGGGAATTGCGTATCCAACTCGAGCTATCGATTGACGGAGTGGCAACACGGCAGCCACATGAATTTCGAACTCAATCCCCACTACGACGGTCCCATCAAGGGCTACGTGGAGAAAATAAACCGGGTATTCCGTCATCCGTCTACGGCCAACCTGCTCCCCTATGAAAACGACGAGGTGGGTTTTGCCGAGGTGCAGGCCAACGAATTGATTCGCGTGCAGCGCGACCCCGGATTGCATGCGGAACTGATCTCGAATCCGACGGACGGCACGTGGTACATCTTCTTTAGTACACGGCAACCGCCCTTCAGCGATGCCAGGGTCCGGCGCGCCGTCGCCCGGGCTATCGATCGCGAGACGATCTGCCGCGTAGTGTTGCACGGCGCCGCGGTTCCCGCCTATTCCATGCTGCCGGTCACGTTCGACGCCCACGGCGACTACAGGGAGTTTCAGCATTTCGATCCAGCAAAGGCGCGTGAACTACTGGCCGAGGCGGGGTATCCCGGCGGCCGTGGATTCCCCAGGATGGAGATGTGGCTCAGGCAGCCGAGGCCGGATATCCGGATGGTCGCGGAAGTGATCCAGGGCATGCTGAATGAGCACCTGGGCATCGATATCACCTTCCGCAGCGCGGATTACCCGGTTTTCACCAATTACATGTTCAACTGGAACATCGATCTTGGACTGGTGCCCTTCTTCGGGGATTACCGCGATCCCAAGAACATGCTGGACATGATCTGGCGCCCCGGAACCCGCGGGCGCAGCCGACACGATTTCGAGCACACGGAATTCGAGGCGTTGCTGGACGCCGCGGACCAAGAAATAGATCCGGATAAACGGACCGGGATCTTCCGCCGGGCAGAACGCATCCTGGTAGAGGAATCGGGAGCCGCCTTCGTCTTCCATCCCATGGCCAATTCCCTGTTCAAGCCATGGCTCAGGGGACTCAAGACCAACCGATTCGGCGGAAAAACCGTGATCTTCACAGATTTATATATCGGCGAGGATTTTTCCGGGGCGAGGTAGGACTTC
>JAPOOT010000492.1 GCA_026713285.1 Gemmatimonadota bacterium
GTCAGGGCGAGCAGGCGCAGCTTGTCTTCGTCCGGCAGGTCCAGGTTGCGGATCAGGTCTTCCATGGTCTCCTTCGTGATGGCCTGCCCCCGGGTCAGCGCCTTGACCTGCTCGTAGGGGTTCTCCAGACCGGCCTTGCGCATGACCATCTGCACCGCTTCCGCCAGCACCTCCCAGGCGCCGTCGAGATCGGCGCGCAGCGTGTCGCGGTCCACTTCGACCCGGCTCAGGCCCTGGATGGCGGAGTAGATCGACAGCAGCGAGTGGCCGATGGCCACGCCCACGTTCCGGAGGGCGGAGGAGTCGCTCAGGTCGCGTTGCTGCCGCGAGATCTGCAGTTTTCCGGCCAGGTGGTCCAGCAGCGCGTTGCTGATACCCACGTTGGCCTCGGAGTTCTCGAAGTCGATGGGGTTCACTTTGTGGGGCATGACAGAAGATCCCGTCTCGGCGCCGACGACCTTCTGACGAAAGTAGCCGAGGGAGATGTACGACCACATGTCCCGGTCGAAATCGAGCAGCACCGCGTTGAAGCGCATCATCCGGTGGAAGAGTTCGGCCATGTAATCGTGGGACTCGATCTGGGTGGTGAGGGGATTGAAGGTTAACCCTAGACGGCCTTCGACGAAGTGGCGCGCCGCGGCTTCCCACGGCACGTCGGGATAAACGACGAGATGTGCGTTGTAGTTTCCCACCGCCCCGTTGAACTTGCCGAGATACTCGCTGTCGGCGACCTGGTCGATCTGGCGCTGCCAGCGGGAGACGAACACGGCCAGCTCCTTGCCGACGGTGGTGGGCGTGGCGGACTGGCCGTGGGTACGGCTCAGCATCGGGATGTCCGCCGTTTCGGCGGCGAGGGCGGCCGCGGCGGAGATCAGCTCCTGGCCGTTCGGCAGCCATTCCTCCTGGATCCCGTCCTTGAGCATGAGGGCGTAGGCGAGGTTGTTGATGTCTTCGGAGGTACAACAGAAATGGACCGACTCGGTGACGTCCCGCAGGGAAGTTCCCGAGATGGCTTCCCGTACGTAATACTCCACCGCCTTGACGTCGTGACGGGTTTCCTGCTCGATCTCCTTGATCCGCAGGGCCTGTGTATCGCCGAACTCGATGACCAGCGACCGGAGGAAATCGGTCTCTTCATTAGTAAACGGACGCACGTGCTCGATCTCGGGCCGCTCCGCCATGGTGATCAGCCATTCGATCTCCACGTGCACCCGGTACTTGATCAGCGCCCATTCGGAGAAGTAGGAGGACAGGTTCTTTAGCCGGTCGCCGTAGCGGCCGTCCAGTGGGGATATTGTACGCAGGGACATGAGTCGCCTCGATTTCCTTCAAAACCGAAAGTTCGTATTCACGCGGACCGGCAGATTCCCACGGATCGGCAGGTCAATCCCGACCTTTACCGGCCATGTAGCGCAACCGCGGTTTCAGTATACCCTTCGACCATGGGAATCGGCAAGTTTCTTTCTTACATGTCATGATGAAAGGGACTTCAGGGAACGATGATGTGCTTGATTCGGCGCGCTCCGCCGTCTATATTCAGCCCACATTTTCCTTAGCCAGGCGGGCGCCCTCCATTCATCCGTTTGCGGTGGTTCGAAGGGCGCCCTCCATTCATCCGTTTGCGGTGGTTCGATTGGTGCCCTCTTTTCATCCGTTTGCGGTGGTTCGATTGGTGCCCTCTTTTCATCCGGTTGCGACATTTCGAAAGGCGCGCGGTTTAAATTGAACGACCGACCGAAGTTTCCCGAAGCCTCTGAACCATGAACCGCCCATCCTCCTCTTACGACGTCATCGTGATCGGCGTGGGCGGCATGGGCAGCGCCACGGCCTGGCATCTCGCCCGGCGCGGGTGCCGTGTACTAGGTCTCGAGCAGTTCAACATCCCCCACGACCTGGGGTCGTCCCACGGTCAGACGCGCATCATCCGCCTGGCCTATTCCGAGCATCCGTCCTACGTACCCCTTCTTCGCCGTGCGTACGCCCTGTGGCGCGAAATCGAGGAACGGGCGGGCGAGCGGTTGCTGCACATCACGGGGGCGCTGGATGCCGGTCCCGCGGACGACTGGGTCTTCCGGGGCTCGAAGGCGTCCTGCGAAGAACACGGCCTCGCACACGAGATCCTCACCGGCACGGAGGTGAACCGGCGGTTTCCCGGTTACCGGCTGCCGGACGACCTCATGGCGGTTTTTCAAACGGATGGGGGCTATCTCCTGCCGGAGCGCTGCATCGTCGCCCACGTCGAGACGGCACAGGAGCATGGCGCCGAGATCCACGCATGCGAACCGGTGCTGGGCTGGACTTCCAATGGGCGCGGCGTCACGGTAGAGACTTCGAAATCGACCTACACGGCGGACCGGCTAGTGATTACCGCGGGCGGCTGGATCGGCAAGGTGGTGAAAAAGCTGGACCGGATTGTACAGCCTGAACGCCAGGTCCTGGGCTGGTTTCAGCCCCGGCGGCTCGATCTGTTCCTGCCAGACCGGTTCCCGGTATTCAACCTGCAGGTGGCCGAGGGCCGGTACTACGGACTTCCGGTCCATGGCGTGCCGGGATTCAAGATCGGCAAGTACCATCACCTGGAAGAAAGGGTGGACATGGACGGCCTCGACCGGTCCACCCATCCCCGCGACGAGGCCGTGCTCCGGGAATTCGCCGAACGCTATTTCCCGGATGGTTCGGGTCCCACCATGAGCCTGCAAGTCTGCGCCTTCACCAACACCGGCGACGGCCATTTCATCCTGGACGCGCACCCGGAGCATGCGAACGTCTACGTCGCGTCTCCGTGCTCCGGCCACGGGTTCAAGTTCTGCAGCGTCATCGGGGAAATCATGGCCGACCTCGCCACCACGGGGGAAACCCCGCACGACATCGCCCTGCACGGACTGGCCAGGCTTAGTTCTTAAATCCACAAACGAATGGAATCCGGCCAGTCCGGATGAAGCGCCTGCCACGCAGTATTGCGCCTGATCGCGCAAAGCTTATCCGGCGAAAGTACGCGTGGAGTCAGACAGAATGTTCTTTGTCACGCAATGCATATCCGGCGGACGAATACGGGGGGTCCTGCAGACAGCGCCTACTCGCGAAGCTCGTAGTTCAGCCTGAGATAGGTCACCGTGGCATGGGCGGTCAGCGTCCCGGCGTCGTTGGTGATCCGTACTTCGCCGAAAATCAATTTCCTGCCGTTTTTGATGACGCGGGCCTCGGCGTTCAGGGCTTCCTCGCTCGCGGCGTGAAGATAGGTGACCGACAGGTTGGTGGTAACCGTGTCCGTGGTGATGCCGTTCAGCGTGGCGTGGGCCATGTACAGCATCGTATCGGCCAGGGACGCGGTGACCCCGCCGTGGACCAGGTTGTAGTATTGGGCGAAGCGGGGCTGGTAGGGAAGCCGGGCGCGGCAGACGCCCTCTTCCACTTCCACGATCTGCAGACCGAGGTCGTGGACGTAGGGCACGCGATCTACGAAATCCTGCAGTTCCTCGACGGTTACCTTGGGCATTGAAGTGGAGTTGTTGGTTTAAGGCATCCAGTGGAACATGGTCGGGGCGAAAACGCTCGACGGATGATAACCCAAACACCGTCGCCTGTCCATCACTATATGGCCCCGGCCGGCGGCCTAGGCGGTCCGGTTGAACCCTTCCTTGCTGTACGCGACGCGCTCGGTACCCAGGCTGGCCTTCAGCGCGTCCACCAGGGCGTGATGGGCGCCGATCCGGTACCATTCCCCGTATCCGAACCGCTCGTACATCTCCCGTACCTGGAGGCGCTCGGTCCGCATGCCGCCCGACCCGTCTCCGTCGAAGTACGTATCCACGACTACGGAGTGACAGCGGTCCCGGAGCGTTTCCACGAACGTCGCCGGATCGTTGGGCAGCATGGGGCTGATCGTGACCCTGACCGGAAGGCCGGTTTCCATGGCGGCGTCGAGCGTCTTGAGCCGCGAGGCAACGGAAGGGGCATGGGGCGTCAGATCGCGGCGGACGGCCTCGTCGTGGGTTTCGAGCGTAAGGTTCAGCTCGACCCGGTCGATGCGCTTCAGCACGTCGAAGTCCCGACGGACCATGGGGCTGCGCGTCTGCACGACGAGCCGTTCCGGCTGCATGCCGGCAAACACCTCCAGACACTGCCGGGTGATCCGGTACTTCGCCTCGGCGCCCTGGTAGGGGTCGGTGGCGGAACTCAGGAACACCCGTACCGTCCTTTCCCGCTTCTTCAAACGGGCCATCTCGGCCTCGAGCCGTTCGGGCGCGTTGATCTTGACGTCGACGTAGTCTCCCCACGCCCCGCCGTGGTAGAGGTGGACGGGCAGGGCCTGCACGTAGCAGTAGGGGCACCGGTAAATGCAACCGACGTAGGGTTGCAGGGTGTGGGTATAGCCTTCCAGGAACCCGCCCGTGCGGGTCAGGATCGTCTTGCAGGTCACTTCACGTACGCTCGTAGCCATATCTGCTTCCAGTCCCGCGCGGCCGGGTCGTCTCATCCGGCCGGAACCTCACTGGGCGGCCGGATCTACCGACCTGTTATGGTCACATCAACCCCACGGGATCCACGTCGACTTTCAGATGAACGCGCCGGTTGTCGGCGGCGCGCTCCCAGTGCTGCCGGCCCCGCCGCACGGCATCGCGCAGACGCGCGGAATGGCTGCTCCGCGCGACGATCTGCCAGCGGTACTGGTTGCGCACCCGGGCGATCAACGGCGGCGCCGGTCCGAGTATGTTCAGCGCGCCCGGTTGCTTCCGCATCAGATCGGCGAAGCGGCGCGCCTCCCGCATCACGTAATCGTCCTGTTCACCCTGGAACAGCATGCCGACCATGCGCCCGTAGGGCGGATAGCTCAGTGCTTTTCTGTCGGCGATTTCCCGGGCGAAAAAGGACTCGTAGTCATGCGTCTGCGCGCTGGCTATGCTGTGATGCCCCTGTGAATAGGTCTGGACGATCACCTCGCCGCCCAGTTTTCCCCGCCCGGTCCTTCCGGCCACCTGGGTCAGCAATTGAAAGGTTCTTTCGCTGGCCCGAAAGTCGGGGAGGTTGAGGGAGGTGTCGGCCGAGATCACGCCCACGAGCGTCACGTTCGGAAAATCGAACCCCTTGGCCACCATCTGCGTACCGAGCAGGATATCCGCTTCGCGATTGAGCACGCGGTGGAAGATGTCCTGGTGGGCGCCTTTCCGAGACGTGGTGTCCATGTCCATGCGGACGATCCTGGCTTCCGGATACCGCTCCTTCAGCTCCTCCTCGACGCGCTGCGTGCCCACGCCGCGGTATCCGATCGAACCGGAACGGCACTTGGGGCAGACCTCCGGCGCCTGGTCGCGATGGTCGCAGTAATGGCACCGCATGAACAGGCTGTCGGCGTGGTAGGTCATGGTCACGCTGCAGTGAGGACAAGACACGGAATGCCCGCAGTCATAGCACTGTACGAAGGGGGAGAATCCCCGCCGGTTCAGAAAGAGGATGATCTGCTCCTTCCGGTCCAGGCGGTCCTTGATCCGGCTGGCCAGGGGGCTTGAGAAAACCGACAGGCGGCCGAGCCTGCGCTCTTCCCGCATGTCGACGATCCGCACGCCCGGCAACGGGCGCCGGTCCACCCGCCTGGTCAGGCGGCAGCATGCGAACTTTCCGCTCCGCGTATTGGCGTATGTCTCCAGGGAAGGCGTCGCGCTGCCCATGACCGTCACGGCGTTCACCATGCGGGCCCGGACGATCGCGACGTCCCGTGCGTGGTAGAGCGGGGGATCGTCGAACTGCTTGTAGGACGGCTCGTGTTCCTCGTCGATGACGATCAGGCCTAGGTTGGACAGCGGCGCGAACACGGCGGACCGGGCGCCCACGACGATGCGGTAATCCCCGGCGCGGGTCCTTCGCCAGGAATCGTACCGTTCTCCCGGAGACAGGCCGCTGTGCAGGACGGTCACGAGATCGCCGAAGTGGGCGCGGAACTGCCGAACGGCCTGCGGGGTCAGGGCGAGTTCCGGGACGAGCACGATGGCCGATTTGCCCGCTTCCAGGGTCTTTTCTATGGATTTGACGTACACGTGCGTCTTCCCGCTGCCGGTGACGCCGTAGAGCAGCAGGGACTTGAATGCGCCGCCGCCGATAGCGCCGTGGATCGCGCGCAGCGCTTCGGCCTGCTCGCTCGTGGGATCGACCTCGGCTGGATCGGGCAGTTCGGCGTCCCTGTAGGGATCGCGTATCGACTCGACCTCGTTGAGCGACACCAGGCCTTTTTTCTCGAGCCTTCTGACGACGTCCCGTTCGATTTTGCCCAGATGACGGAGCTGTTCGGTGGTCAGCCGTCCATCGTGCCGGGCCAGGAGATTGATGCAGCTGGCCTGCCTCGTCGCGCGGGGGATCAGCCTGGACACGATTCGCGCCGCTTCCTCCTTCGAAGGGATCAATTCGACCCAGGTCTCGTACCGGATGCCCGGAGCGCCGCCGGACTCTCCGATTGTTATCGACACCAGTCCCTTGGCTTCGAGACCTCGGAGGGCCGCAAAGGGCTGCCGGATGCGGGTCCGGCGCCGGAGGCTGGACAGGGTTACGGCGCCCTGTTCGGGGACCTGGGCGAGCAGTTCGGCCTGTCGCGGGGCGGTACGCCGGAGCCGCTCCATGGACTCGGGAGGACACGGACCGTCCCTGCTGACGATCTGTTCGCTTTCGGACAACAGGCCCGCGGGCAGAGCCGCCTTGATCGCTTCGCCCCACGGGCAGAGGTAGTAACGGCCAATCCACTGCGTGAGTTCGAGCAGCGTGGCGTCCAGGACCGGATCGTGATCGAGGACGTCCAGCAACGGCCTGTACCGTTCCACGGGACAGGTGTCCGAGAGCGCGGTGATCAGGCCGGTCATCCTGCGGTTCGTGAAGACGACGGACACCCTGCGTCCCGGCAGCGCCGCGTCGAGGAGATTATCCGGAATGCTGTAGGAGAATACCTGGTCGACCGGAAGAGGGAGGGCTATTTCGGCAAACCGGACGGAAGCCGCCATAGGCTGTAACCGCCGTTTCAATACACCCGATAGAGCTGATATCTACCGTAGCCGTCGAAGTCGACGAAAACGAAACTTCGGCTGATATTGTTGTAGTGCCATACCTGGTACGGATGGGAGTAGGCGCGGTCCCAGGTGTGCCGTTCTACTTCGTCCGGGGGACCATAGACGATATAGATCCGGCCCTGGTCGCTGCGCCAGCCTTTCCTGAGTCCATCGTCGAAATGTTCGTTCGCGTAAGCTATCCGCCGGTAGTAGGTGATCATATGCTCGTTCCGGTCCGTCTCCGGCGTGGGGTCCCGTCGTTTCCAGAACGCTTCCAGGGCGACTTTCTGTTCCCCTGCGGGCGCGTCCCGGTATTTTTTAAGCGTATTCAGTTCTTCGTTCTTGGCGATATATCTCAACTGCTCGGTGATCTCCCTGAAGTTCTTGGCCGTCGACAGGGGCAGCAGGAACCGCCAGGTGATATGAAACTCCGACTTGGATTTCGCGCGGTTTCGCACGGCACGGTCGTCGACTTCGACTTCGAGGGTGTACACCCCCTGGGACAGGCCGCTGGTGTCGAATCGGCCGCTGTACGCGCCGATATGGCCCTGCCGTTCCAAGGGTTCTTCCCGGTTCAACATCTCCCGGCCCGATGACGACTTGATCGTGTATATCACCGACAGGGGCTGTTGCGCTTCCTCGGCCGCGTCCGAGTACACCTCGTAGTAGATGTACATGTCGGTATGATCTTCGCCGAAGGCACGGGAAAGGTTGGGCACGATCCGGATGCCTCTGCGTTCCAGGCCGACCCGGGAGGACTCCTCAAGGACCAGTCCGGCGAATTGTATGTCGCTAATGCTGAGCCGGTCCTTGTAGTAGTCGGGCACCTCGAAGGACCTGGCCATATCATGCTGGTTGCCGGTTTCCTGTTCGTAAAGCTTGATCTCCAGGTCGTACTTGCCCGGCGGCAGGTAGGTGGTATACAGCTTCGCCCTGGAATGGTCCATCACGCCCGTTTCGGCCTCTGTATCCACCAGGACCGAATCCCGGATGGTCTCGGCGGTCACCTGGTAATCGTCATCGTCGATCACGATCAGCGATAGCTCGAATCGGGCGGCGAAGCGATCCCCGGCCTTGACGAAATTGAACAGTTCGTTCGAAAGGCGGTAGTAGCAGTCGACGCGCGTGCTGTCGACCGACTCGCCGCGTGAAGTGACGATATCCACCACGGCGAGACCCGGGTTGATTCTGCCCGATTGATCGGGACCGCGGTCCGGTGGACCCGCCGCCGGTGCGGCCGGAACCGCCAGAAGCAACCCGGCCACCAGAAGGATGTTCATCCAACCTGCAACGCCGAACATCGAACCTCCACTGCGCGCAAGGTGGCACACCGCATTGCCGGCGCGCACCTCGATCGAATTAGCCTGCCACGGTGCGTTGATACAGTTGTGTCGGGATTTACCAAGCAATATATTTGCATACCGTTGACCGGCAAAAGTATTATTTGCATCCGCACCGCACGGGAATGACCGAACGGCGGCGAACGGGAGGTCGCCGCTTCGACCGCGCGGCGCGGCGCATGATGCGTACCTAATATATAGAATACATAACCATATGAATCAGTTCCCCATATCGATTCGATCGTTGGCGAAATGAGCCTGCCGGGACATGCGAAACGATAGGGGCGGGATGAAGAAAGGACGGCAGTGTGCGCAGAACGAAGGTGGGTTTCATCGGTGGGGGCGGTATCGCCCGGGAGCATATGAAGTACCTGTCCGAGTTGGAAGACGTGGAGCTGGCGGCGGTCGCCGACATCAGCGATGCCGCCCTGGATACCTGCCGGGATATGTACGGCATCTCACACTGTTTCAAGGACTACCGGGAACTGCTGGAGATGGATTCTATCGACGCGGTCACCGTGGGCACGCCGAACAGCGCCCATTACGAACCGACCATCGACGCGCTCCGGGCCGGCAAGGATGTCCTGGTGGAAAAACCCATGGCCATTACGGCGGAAGAGGCCGCGGGAATGGTTAAGGCTAGCCGGGATACGGACCGCATCCTGGTGATCGGATTTCAACACCGGTTCGCGCCCGAGGCGCAGATGCTCAAGCGCTTCATCGACCGGGGAGAATTCGGCAGGATCCTGTACGGACGATGCCTCGCCCTGCGCCGCCGGGGGATTCCGAACTGGGGCGTATTCGGTCGCAAAGACCTTCAGGGCGGGGGCGCGTTGATAGATATCGGCGTGCACATGATCGAAGCGGCGCACTATCTCATGGGATCGCCGCAACCCGTCAGCGCCTTCGGGAGCGCCTACACCTACCTGGGAGACCGGCCCAGCGACACGGTTTCCATGTGGCCCGACTGGAATCACGAAACCTACTCGGTCGAGGACCTTGCGGTGGGTATGATCCGGTTCGACAACGGCGCCACGCTCTCGGTGGAAGCCTCTTTCGCGGCCCATATCGGCAAGGGCGAATGGACCTTCTCCCTCATGGGCGAGAAGGCCGGCGGCGAGTTCAGTCCGCCCCGGGTATTCAAGGACCAGTCCGGCACCATGGTCAACATGACGCCGGACTATCTTCCCGATTTGAATGGTTTCCGCTACAAGATGGAACATTTCATCGATTGCGTGCGGACCCGTAAACCGTCCGAGGCGCCGGGCGAGCACGGCCTCCTCGTGCAACAGATTCTGAACGGCATTTACCGATCCGCGGAAACGGGGCGCGAAGTGCCCATCGAACCCTTGATCTGAGCGCTCCGGCCGAAACGCGGCGCGAAATGCCCATCGAACCCTTGATCTGAGCGCTCCGGCCGAAACGCGGCGCGAAGTGCCCATCGAACCCTTGATCTGAGCGCTCCGGCCGCGCGACGATTCGATTCACCAGTGTGTATGCGTTACACCGGGGGTATGCGTTGCTTAACGATGAACAGCAGACCTGCTGGGACGAAAACGGCTACGTGATCATTCCCCGGGCCGTACCCGAAGCGCATCTCGAGGCCACGATATCGGCGATCGCCGCATTCCTGGAACTGGACCCCCGCGATCCGGAGACATGGTATGAAGGTCCGCCGCGCCGCCTCGGTTTCGTCGAAATGTACCATCACCAGGCGATGTGGGACAACCGGCAGTATCCCCGGGTATACGAGGCCTTCAGGAGTCTTTGGGACGACGAAAAACTGTGGGTGAGCATCGACCGGACCAACATGACGCCGCCGGAGCGGGAAAGCAGGCCGCACGGTTTCAACGAGCCGCTGATACACTGGGACATCGACACGAAGGTCCATGCCGAAGCGCTCAATGTACAGGGCGTGCTGTATCTCACCGATACGGCGGAGAACCAGGGCGGTTTCCAGTGCGTCCCGGGGTTTCACAAACGGTTTTTCGAATGGGTGAAGACCCAGCCTTCCGACCGGGATCCCATGCGACCGGACATGACGGGCCTGGAACCCGTCGCGATTCCCGGAAAGGCCGGCGACCTGCTCATTTGGCACAGTCTGCTGCCCCACGGGAACAGCCGCAACACTTCCGACAGGCCGCGCTGGTGCCAGTACATTTCCGCCAAGCCCAACCAGGAAGATGACGAAAACCATCGGCAACACCGCATCTCGCTCTGGAGAAACCGCTTGCATCCGGAAGTCTTCCCGGGAGATCCGCGCGGCGTCGAACGAAGAAGCGGCCCCGCGCGCCTCACCGCCCTGGGACGCCGGCTGCTGGGCCTGGACCGCTGGGAATAGGCCGTCCGCATTGCGCCGCGGACCATGCCGGCTGCTGGGTCTGGACCGCTGGGAATAGGCCGTCCGCATTGCGCCACGGACCATGGCGGTTGTTTTGAAGGGATGTAACCGAGGGGGCGGGAAAAGGCTTATTCCCTGTACCCACCGCAGGACTCTCGTATGATGAGGCGGGAGCGGAGCGTTTCCCGATCCGTCGTGTCTTCTCCGCCGATCTTTCGCAGCAACAGCTCCATTGCCGACCGGGCGATTTCCTCGTAAGGGACGGCCATCGTGGTCAGCGCGGGCGACAGGTAGGCCGATACGTCGATGTCTCCAAAGCCCACCACGGCCACGTCTTCCGGTATTCGAAGCCCCGCATCGCGCAGGCCGCGGCATACGCCGATGGCCGTGTAATCATCCCTGCACACCAGCGCGGTGAACCGGTCCCGCAGGTTCTTGCCCTGGATGTAGCCGCCCTCGCCCCTGATACCCAGGGGTGGAATGATCTCATGGGGCAGATCGTGGTCTCTCATCGCCCTGAAGTACCCTCTCCCTTTGGACGAGACCGGACTTTCCGTGTCCATGACCCGGCCGATGAAACCGATCCTGCGGTGTCCCAATTCGATCAGGTGTTCCGTCGCCTGATAGAAATCCGACTCGAGGTCCAGCACGACGCCGCTGATGTGATCCGTTGGATAGTGGTACGTCACCACCGGAACGCGTTCCCGCACCGCTTCGATAATCCGATCCGATTCCTCTCTGTCGCCCCGCGTGTTGATCAGGAGTCCATCCACGCCCCTTGAAATCAACTGCCTGATCTGCGTGCGCTGGTCGTCCTGCGACGACCTGGAAGTCCGGCTTACGGCCATGCCCATCAGTAGTTGATAATGATGATTTTCCGCCGCCCTGAGAATCTGTTCGGTCTGGTTTCCGTACGTTTCAAGTGAAATCTGGTAGGTGAGCAAACCCAGCGTACCCGTCTTGCCTGTTACGAATCCCTGCGCCATCAGATTGGGAGTATATTGCATCTCGTCCGCGGTCTGCTTCACGAGCATCCGGGTCTTCTCGTTGACGAGGTAAGCCGCGCTGTTGGATAGAGCCCGCGAAACCGTGGAATGGGAAATACCCAGCCGCTGGGCGATGTCCTTGATGGTAACCTGCTTGACTCTCATGGACCGATCCGGTCTACCTGTGGGGCCGAAATGACATCGGCAGCTATCCAACGCGGCAAGGGACCGGTCGAACCGATCCCTGATCCCGAAGGAGTTCAGAACAATCAAGTCAGGACGTGAGTCGCGCTGGTTGGGACCCTGTGGCGTCGTTCTCGAATCAGTGCGACGGCAGAGATTTGTAACATCATTTAAAATAGAATGAGGCGGTCTCGTGTCAAGGAAGTTGAGACCGCGGATCGAGGGCGGTTGCGGAAGGCGGGGGACCCCGCGCGGAACCATGCCGGCGAATCGCGAAACGGACTCGGAAGCCTACGTAAACCGGATGCCAATTACGCGGTTCGGCGCGGTTCGGCGCGGTTCGGCACGGTTCGGCGCGGTTCGGCGCGGTTCGGCGCGGTTCGCTACGGTATCCCGGAGCGGTCCATGAACGCCGAGCCGCAGGATTCCCTTACGATCAGGTTGGACGAAAGAACGACCTGGCACGCCACCTCCTGGCCATCGATGATCTTCTTCATCAGTTCCATCGCCGCATTTGCGATTCCTCTGGTTGGTGTCGACTGCGTGGTGAGCGCGGGCGTCACGAAAGCCGAGACGTCCGAATCGCCACTGCCCACGACGGCCACGTCTTCAGGTACGCGGATCCCCAATTCCGCCAGGCCGCGGTATACGCCGATGGCCGTGTAGTCACTGCAGCAAAGGAGGGCGGAGAACCGGTCTTTTATCTCCCTGGACAGCCGATAGCCGGATTCCGTCTGATGGCGGCCGACGGGCAGGCCTTCGGGGTGGAGGCCGTGTTCTTTCATGGCGTCGAAATACCCCCTGCCCCGGGCAGCGTCCCGACCGGACCCGTCCCAGGTATCGCCGAGGAATCCTATGCGTTCGTGCCCCAGCGCGATCAGGTGCTCGGTCGCCCGGTAGAAACCCGTCGCGTAATCCAGAACCACGCCCGGGAAACCCGGGGCGGGATAGTTTATAGTCACCACGGGTACCCGGCCGTCGACCACGCTCCGGATGCGCTCCGGCTCTCCCTTGTCGCCTATGGTCTGGAGCAGAAGCCCGTCTATGCCCCGTGATACGAACTGCTCCATCTGCGCCGCCTGACCGTATTCCGGGGACGAGGAATCCCATTCGGCGGATATGCCCACCAGGAGCCGGTAGTTCCATTCGTCCGCGGCCTTGAGAAAACGCTCGATCTGTGCGCCGGACTGCTCCTCGTGGCACTCGCTGGCCAGCAGGCCCAGTGTTCCCGTCCTTCCCGTGGAAAACCCCTTTGCCAGCAGGTTGGGCCGGTAGGAAAACTCCTCGGCAACCTGTTCTACCCGCCTGCGGGTTTCTTCGCTTACCATGTGCGACTTGTTCCTGGACAGGGCGCGAGAGACTGTGGAGTGGGAGATTCCCAGCGTTTTCGCAAGGTCCTTGATGGTCACCCGCTTCTTTTTCATCGTTCCTTCCGCCCCGGCTCACGAATGCGTTCAAGGCGGTCCGCGGTCCGCCTGCAGACCGGGCCCGACACGCATTCAGCAGGTTTCAGGCGACGAATTACACACGTTTGCAAAACCGAATTTGGCCCGGGATGGGCCACGTGTCAATCTTTTTTTGGAATGGTGTGATCTTATCCCGCGCCGCAGGATTCACGTACGGTAAGCCGGGGTTTGAATATGCTTCGGCCGGAGTCAGACTGGCTCTTGAGTTGCCTTAGGATGCCACGTACAGCCGTGGCGGCCACATCCTCGTATGGGATGGTAAGCGTTGTCAGGGATGGGCTGACGTAAGCCGACACTTCGAAGTCGCCGAAGCCCGTTACCGCCACGTCGTCCGGAACGCGCACACCGGATTCGATCAGTCCGCGGCAGACGCCGAGGGCCGTGTAATCACAGCAGCATGCGAAGGCCGTAAACCGGTCGCGCAATGCCTTGCCCAGGTTGTAACCGGATCGGGCGCGCGCGGCTTCGACCGGCGTGACACAGGGCGTCAGGCCGTGTCTGCGCATCGTTTCACGGTATCCATTTCCAATCGACCGCAGGCCGTCCGCGCCAGTCCAGTCTTCACCCAGAAAGCAGATCCGTTCGTGTCCGAGTCCGATCAGATGCTCGGTGACCTCCTGTATGCCCGATACCAGGTTCAGCGCAACGCCTGCGATACCGTCCCCGGCGTATCCTACGGTCGCCACCGGCAGTTCGCCGACCGCGGCATGGACGATCCGGGACGATCCGGTCTCTTCGCCGAACGCCTGGATCAGGATTCCGTCCACGTCGCGGGACTTCAGTTGCATAAACCGATCGGCCCGTTCGTTGTCCACGGAAGATGCTGTTTGGTCCGAAACCGCAGCGATCAGCACCTGGTAACCGTATTCGGCGGCTGCCCGCACCAGGTGGTTGATCTGCCTGCGGGTGAACTCCGTCCCGTACCGGGTGGTCAACAATCCCAGGACGCCCTCTGTACCCTTCACGAAAGCCTGAGCCATGAGATTGGGCGAATAGTCCATGTCTATCGCGGCCTGCCGGACTAGAATGCGCGTCTGTTCTTTAACGAGATGGGACATGCGGGGAGAGAGCGCCCTGGAGACCGTGGAGTACGAAATGCCCAGGTGCCGCGCGATGTCCTTGATGGTGACCGGCCGGTTCCTCACGGGTCTGGCTCCTGTGGCCGCGCGCGGTTCGCGATGGCAGCAAGAATCAACGCTCTTTTCTTCAAGCGCACACGTGTGTAGTCCGGTCGAATACGATATGCGGGTCTCATGGCAAGGAATCTCTAAGTCAAGTCTGGTTATCCGGATACGCGGTATGGGTATCCTGCGGAGGTTGAATAGACCGTAGGGAATCGGCGGTCCGGCACAGCCGTGATCCTCCCGGCCGGCCATGCCATAAGGTAGATAACCGCCGGGACGATTGTCAAGCGCCAAGGTGACCTGATTTCATGCCTGCGGATAGCGTTGCCTGGGGTGCGCCCCACAACAGTTCCCGATGACCGCCGGGAATAAAACGGTGGCGTACCGCTCCCGTTGCATGGTATTATCTCTGGGCGCACCCGCTCGTATACCACCGGACCCCACATCGCTGTCGCCTCCCGGTTACGCACGCGAGGACTTCGACGATGCATGACGCATCACGGAATACGCACCTGTGAAAACCGGTCACTCATCCAGTCCCTTCCAACTCGAAACCGAACTCAGGCGCGATCTGGGCGTCGTATCCGCCACGACCATTATCGTCGGCGGCATCATCGGGTCCGGAATCTTCGGCGCGCCGGCGGGCATCGCCCAGCAACTCGGCAACCCCGGTCTTTTCCTGCTGGTATGGATTCTGGGTGGGGCGTTGGGTTTCGCGGGGGCCCTGTGCTTCGCCGAACTCGGCACCATGATGCCCCGAAGCGGCGGGCAGTTCGTCTACCTCAAGGAAGCCTTTCCACCGATCGTGGCCTTCCTCTACGGTTGGGTGGAGTTCATCCTGCTGCAGAGCGCCGGCATGGCCGCCATCGGCGCCATCTGCACCAGCTACATGGGCTATTTCATCCCGGAGATATCGTCTCACATCACCGTATTTTCGCTGGGGCCCATCGCCATCTCTTCCCAGCAGGTCGCCGTCTGGGCATTGATCCTGTTCCTCTGTTTCGTCAACTACGTGGGCGTCCGGTTCGGCGGCCTCCTGATGAACCTGACCACCTTCGCCAAGGTGACCGCCCTGGTCGGCCTGGCGCTGCTGGCAGCCTGGATCGGCGGGAACGTCAGCCACTTCGAACCGCTGGTTCCTCCGGATCTCGACACGAGCATCCTGACCGTGCTGGGGCCCGCGATGATCGGTGGGCTATTCGCCTATCAGGGCTGGGTCAACACCAACATGGTCGTGGGGGAAGTGAAGGATCCGCAGCGTATCCTGCCCCGGGTGATATTCTTCGGTCTCGGACTCTGTACCCTCGTATATCTCGCGGTCAACTGGTCCTACCTCTACGTCCTGAGCATCGGTGAAATCGCGGCTTCCGAGCGCGTGGCCGCCGACGCGGCCAGCAGGCTGATCGGTCCCGTGGGGGCGTCGCTGATTTCGGCGGCCGTCATGATCTCGACCTTCGGAACCATGAACGGCACCATGATCATCACGCCCCGGATCCCCTACGCCATGGCGAGGGCGGGGTTGTTCTTCAAGTGGTTCACCCACGTGCATCCACGGTACCGGACGCCATCCCGCGCCATCGTGGCCATGTCGGTCATGGGTTTCGTGTGGACCTTCCTGGGCGACTTTCAGTCTATCATCAACGCTTTCGTCTACATCGTCTACCTCTACTACGGGCTCAACGTCCTCGCCCTCATCGTGCTTCGGCGCAAGTTCCCGGACGCCCGGAGGCCCTACAAGGTACCCGGCTATCCCTACGTTCCGATTCTATTCCTGGTGGTGGTTGCGTGGGTGGTGGTGACGGTTGTCACCCAGAACTTCCTGCAGGCGCTGCCCGGCCTGGGATGCCTCGGGCTGGGCGCCGTCGTGTACCTGATCTGGTTCCGGAAAGCCTGAGTCTCCTCCGGATCAGGGCCTACGCGGTATCCCGCCTGGGCGCCTTCCCCTCCCCGAATCCCGCCGTGAACAGGACCAGGACCAGTATGACCAGGAAGGCGGGCAGGATCCAGAACACCTGCCAATCAGAGAGGCTGAGGGCTTCGGTCGAACCGAGAAAGGTGTTGTAGATCCGGCCGGCCACCTGGGCGCCGATCAGCATGCCCAGGCCGCTGGAAACGAGGACGAACAGCCCCTGGGCCTGTCCCCGGTTGGCGGGCGTTGCCTGCTGGTCCATGTAGACGTGCGCGGTCACGAAGAAGAAATCGTAGCAGATGCCGTGAAGGATGATCCCCGTGACGATCAGCGTCCACAGGGCATCGGGCGCGCCGAGGGAGAAAAGCCCGTACCGGATGATCCACGCAGCCATCGCGATCAACATCATCCGCTTCACGCCGAGGCGGCGGAAGAAGAAGGGCATGCACAACATCAGGAACACCTCGGAAAACTGGCCCAGCGTCTGCGTGCCCGCGATGTTGGTAAATCCGGTTGCCCCGAGGTAGAGCTGCGTGAAGTTGTAATAGAAAGCCAGCGGAATGCACAGGAGCAGGGCGCTGAAGATAAACAGGCAGAAGGACCGGCTTCCCAATTCGCGAAGGGCGTCGAGACCAATCACGGAACTCAGGGATACCTTCTTGCCGGCCGCGGCGGGGGGCGTCCTTCTCATCGTGAAACTGTACAACCCCATGGCCAGGCCGGCTGCGCCCGTCGTGTAGAGCGGCCAGGCCGTTTCTTCGGGAATGACTCCGCCCGTGAAGAGACCCAGAACGAAGCTGATGAAGAGCCCCGCGGCGATCCAGCCTATCGTACCGAACACCCGGATCACCGGATACTGCGCTTCCCGGTCTTCGATCCGGTGGAACGTGATCGCGTTCACCAGGCCCAGGGTCGGCATATAACAGATATTGAAGACAAGCAGGAGGAATATGAAAAGGAACGGGTCGCCCACGGCCAGGGGAACGAGCAGCATGATGCAGCCAGCCAGGAGGTGCAGCCAGGCCAGGACCCGCTCCGGCGCGAAATACCGATCCGCCACGAGACCAAGGAAGAAGGGGGAAATGATCGCGGCTATCGGATTGACCGTGTAGGGCCAGTGGGTAAGGTCGCCCATCCCGTGGGCGTTCATAAAGACGGCAATCGTGGGATACCAGGCCCCCCATATGAAGAACTGGAGGAACATCATGAGACAGAGGGATGGGGACATGGAATCCTGGTCCGCCTGGTCCTGCCGGGGCTTGGCCGCCGGCGGGAAGCGAGTCTATCTGCCTACCTTGTAGCCGTAGCCCACGGCGATCCACGCCTTGACCGGCTGCTGCTTCAAGGTGGCGGGATGATACAGGGAAGCGAATATCTTCTGAAGGAGCAGATCGTCGATCTCGGCATATCCGGTCGATTCGATCATGGCGGCATCCACGACCTTGCCCCGTTCATCGATCAGCAACTCGAACCGGACGATGCTCTCCTTCACTTTGCGCAGATTCCGCGGGATCTCCTTCCGGGAAATACTCATGTTGAGGCGCCGCGGAATGGGCGGCGTGTCGTATTTCCAGGTACCATCGCCCCCCTCGCCCAGGCCGCCCGTACCGCCGGTCCCGCTTCCCCCTTCGACGCCGCCTTCCGCGCCCGGTCCTCCCATCCCCGCCTCGTCGCCCGCTTCATCCTCGGTTTCCATGGCGACGGCCACGGCACTTTCCATCTCTTCCTGGGAAGCGATCACGTGCTCCTCGGCGATCAGGCTGTCGTCTATCGGCTCGGGTATCCCCACGACCACGGGAACGGGCACGCCCTTGCTCATGATGTCGTCCCCGGGATCCTCCGGCGGCTCGAGCCGACCGGGACGGCCGCCGCCCCGCTCCGATGTGAGCAGCCTGCTCGGATCGATGAGGTCGATCAAGTGATCGGGATAGGGCATGATCTCGATTTCCACCATGGGCTCGAATTCGATCTCGTTGTAGAGGTAGACTCCGCCGACCACGAAAAAATGCACGAAGGCGGCGCACCAGATTCCGGCGCCCAGAAAACGACGCGAGAATCGCTTAAGGGGGTGGGGCACCAGTTCATCGGCTTCGAGTCTTTCCAGGAAGCGTCCGACCCGGTACGCGAATTGTCCGAATTCACCGTTCATGGCAGGTCTACTCGAAGGCCGGTCGCGGAGGCCGGTCCGGCAGGAAACTTGCGTTGCTGTCAATGGTCATAAGTTCCACCGCGCGGGGTGCGCTGTCAAGGTCTTTGGCTGTATCGCAGGGACTTCGCAACCTCATCCGGCGCAGCCACAAAACGCTGGACGCGGAAGCCCCGAAGGCCCCGTCCGGCACAGCCATAAAACGCTGGACGCGGAAGCCCCTCGACCCCGTCCGGCGCAGCCATAAAACGCTTGACAGGGAACCACCCAGGTTTCATCATGCCATACGTTTTGCGGTTCGTCCCGCATGCCGGTCTAACCGGCCATCCACTTCTATTTCCATACATTCGCGTCGCGGCCGATCCTGGAGGTCGGGCGGGTCATACGATTCGGCCCCTACCGGCAGCCATCACGTCGATTACTGCGCTGGGAGCATGCACATGAGAAATCCGGCGACGAAATTGATTCGCATCCTGTCCGGCCTGCTGCTCTTCGGCCTCCTGGGCATGCCGGCCGGACCGGGCCAGGCCCAGGAAAGAGAAATCACCCTGGAAATGACTACGGAAGCGGGGGTCATCGAAATCGTGCTCTACCCGGTCCGGGCGCCGGTTACGGTATCGAATTTCATGCGGTACGTGGACGCCGGGCAATACAACGGCGGAGTCTTCCACCGGACGGTGACCATGGACAACCAGCCGAACAACGACGTGAAGATCGAGGTGATTCAGGGCGCCGTGAACCCCGATTTCCGGGATGACAGTTACCCGCCAAACAGCGGATTCGATCCGATTCCGCTGGAACGGACCACCTCGACCGGGATCAGGCACGTGGACGGCGCGATTTCCATGGCCCGCATGGGGCCGGACACGGCGACATCGGGTTTCTTCTTCTGCATAGGCGATCAGCCCGAGCTCGATTTCGGCGGCAAACGCAACCCGGACGGACAGGGATTCGCCGCTTTCGGCCGCGTGACCCGGGGCATGGACGTGATCCGGAAGATCCAGATGTCTCCCCGCGAAAACCAGCGTCTCACGCCGCCGGTCGCGATTACCGGCGTGATGAGAAAAACCAGGTAATAAACCGCAGGCCATCCCCAGACAGGAGCGTTCCATGACCGACCGCGTTGAGCGTCCGGACTCTTTCTTCGGCTTCCGGCTCGGCGACGACTGCAAAATGGCCCGCTGGGACCGCATTTCAGAGTACTTCTACCTGCTGAACCAGCAGAGCGAAAACATCCGCGTGGTCAATCTGGGTCCCACGACGGAGAACAACCCCTTCCTGCTCGCCATTATCACTTCGGCCGGAAACCTGGCCGACCTGGAAGAACTGCGGGAGACCAACCGGCGGATCTGCGATCCCCGGGGCCTTTCGGACGACGAAATCGACGGCCTTGTCGGCAGGGGAAAGGTCATCGTCTGCCAGTCCATGGGTCTTCACGCCAGCGAGATCGCCGCGACGCAGATGGCGCCCCAGCTCGCCTACGACCTGGTCACGGGCGACGACGAGACCACGAAGAATATCCTGGAGAACGTCATATTCCTGATGGTTCCGTGCTTCAATCCCGATGGCCAGATCATGGTGTCGGACTGGTACAACGAGCACCTTGGCACGGAATACGAGGGATGCGAACTACCGTGGCTGTATCACAAGTATTGCGGACACGACAACAACCGGGACGCCTTCATGTTGAACCTTGTGGAGTCCCGGTACATGGCCAAAATCATGTTCAATGACTGGCACCCCCACGTCTTCCAGGACCACCACGAAATGGGCGGATACCAGCCCCGGCTGTTCGTCTGTCCATACTGCGAACCCATTCATCCCCACGCCGATCCGCTCATTTGGCGCGAGATCAACTGGTACGGGGCGCACATGGTCTACAAGCTGGAGGAAGCGGGCAAACAGGGCGTGATCAGCGGCGCCATGTTCCCGGCATGGTACCACATGGGCTTCCACTGGCTCGGAAACTACCACAACATAGCGAGTCTGCTGACCGAAACGGCCCAGGCGAAACTGGCCAGTCCCCTTTACGTCCATCCCCATCAACTCAGAGGGGAGGACGGCGACACGCTCCACACGCTGCCCCACTACAAGCCGCAGACGAACTTTCCAAACCCGTGGCCTGGGGGATGGTGGCGGTTGCGCGACATGGTGGACCAGCAGCGCGTGGCGGCCATCGGTCTCATGGACATCGCGGCCCGGTGCCGGGAAACCGTGCTGCGGAACGCCGCGCAGAAGGCCCTGCACCAGACCGGCAGGGGCCAGGAGGACGGTTCGGCGGGTTTCTTCATACGTCCCGATCAACACGACGCCCCCGTCGCGGCCGGCCTGGTAAACGCCCTGGTGCGACAGGGGATCGACGTGCAGCGGACCCGGACCCGCGCTACGGTGGGGACCCGGGTTTATCCCGCGGGTACCTGGTTCATTTCCAACGCGCAGCCCAAACGGGGCGCAGTAAAGACGCTGCTGGAACGGACCATCTGGCCCGACGACGCCTGGGCAAGAAAGGCCGATGGCTCGCCCACGCGGATCTTCGATACGACGACGGACACGCTGGCGGAGATGATGGGCGTCGTGGCGGAGCCCGCGGAGGTGCCGCACGCCGCCCTGGACACCGGCTCGCTTAACCTCGATCCGGTGACCGAGTCCGTGCCGGTGGCCGGAGCGGTAACAGGCGACGGGGAGCACGGCATGGCCGTCGATCCCCGGCATAACGCCGCTTTCTCCGCGGTCAACGAACTGCTGGAGACGGGTGCTGAAATCGGCCGGACCGCGAGACCCCTTTCCGTAGGCGCCCGCGAACTGCCGGCCGGCGCTTTTATCGTCAGGGAGGCCGACCGGGAACGGGCCGAGCAGATCATTCGGAATACCGGCGCAAGCGGCTATCGACTCGAGGAGCAGGTGGAAGGCGAACCGCTCTCGAAGCCGCGCATTGCCATGTATCAGCGGTACTGGGGCGGCAACATGCCCGAGGGATGGACCCGCATGACGCTGGAGCAAGCGGGGTTCTCCTACCGCAGCGTGCGGGACGCCGATATCCGGGGCGGCCTCCGCGACCTCTGCGACGTGTTCATCCTGCCCGACGACACGATGGACATGATGGCCGGCACGGAACAGGAGATCGAAAATCGCCTGAAGACCATGTCCCAGCCCGAGGCGTACCGGAGCGCCCTGGGCGATCCGGAAATCGACGCGATCGGCGACCTCGTGGAAAAGGGCGGGACGCTCGTGGCCGTCGGCCGCGCGTGCCGGCTTCCCATCGAGAAGTTCGGCCTGCATATCACGGACGTATCCGCCGGCCTGCCCGAAAGCGCATTCTTCTGTCCCGGTTCCATGCTGCGGATCCGCGTCGACAATTCCCACCGCCTCGGATTCGGCATGCCGGACCAGGCCCTGGCCATGCACCGCACCAGCCCCGTGTATTCGATCAACCCGTCACACTACAACGACCTGTACGAAGTGGTCGCCGCATATCCCGAAAAAGACGTGCTCGAAAGCGGGTGGCTGATCGGCGAGGAGCACATCGCCGGCAAGCCCGCCATGATCAGCGTGCGTCACGGCAAGGGACGGATCGTGCTCTACGGGTTCCAGGTAAACTTCCGCAACCAGACCCACGGCACTTTCAAGCTGCTATTCAACGCGCTGTACGGCGCCGGATCTTGAACGAGAATTCAACACCCATTACTACTATTCTACTATAGCATCGAGAGTGTCGAGCAACGCATCTCGTTTTAATAACAAGACAAATTTGGTTAGCTAAAGAGATTTCATTTTGCTTTGGAAATCACGAGTTCACTCAAGGCTCAGGCGAGCATTCGTATATCTTATTGAAGATGTTAGTATGATAAGATATCTTATGGGATTTGTAGCAATAACCATCATGTTTGGAATAGCTTACGCTTATTTAACCCCGATTGGACACGGTATCGGGCAGAATCTCGAACCTGTGAGTGATGCCAGTTTTTTAATTGGTGTATACTTCAGCATTGTCACAATAACCTCCTTAGGATATGGAAACATGCATCCCATGGGAGTTTCGATGGCACTTACAAGTGTGGAAGTACTTATTGGACTTGGTATGATTGGCATCATGATTGCCAAGATTTCATCACAACGTCTTTCGCATCATGTTTCACGCCTTTTCGCATCTGACACCCAAAAACGGCTTGAAGGCATTGCCGACAAATTCGAGGGACTTCTACGTGACCTGAGAGATATTCTACCTATTCCAGATGTGCCTAGTCAAACTCCTACAACCGATGACTTGAAATCTGAATTCTCACCTGGATTTAACCTTGATTCGTCAAAAATCAGACTGCCAACCGCAGGTACGCGTTGATTTGCCTGAACCTGCTTTCGACCTGTTCGTTGCGTTCGAGTCTCAAGGTGTTTTTCCCTCCGGTCCGCACCAGGCGTCCGGCCCGGTTGAA
>JAPOOT010000493.1 GCA_026713285.1 Gemmatimonadota bacterium
AAGCATAAGGCAGCCCGGTTATGTGTCAGCATGGCGATTCCGGATCCTTGCGGCCTGATGGTCCGTCCATGCATGCCTTCATCGGCCTCGGCAATCCGGGTGTCCGGTACGCGGGCACACGCCACAACGCCGGGTTCGACGTGATCGACACCTGGCTTCAGCGTCTCGACCTTGAACTCGCTCCGGTAAGCGATCGGTTTCACGGTACCGTCGCGACGATCGCCGGGCTTCCCGTGGCGCTGGTCAAGCCACTGACTTTCATGAACCGCAGCGGGCACGCGGTCCGGGAAGCGGTGGGACATTACGAACTCGGCGTCGATCGCATCGTAGTCGTTTGCGACGACGTAAACCTGCCTTTCGGCACGCTGCGTCTCAGGGCGAAGGGCAGTCATGGCGGCCACCGGGGTCTGGAATCCATCATCGAAGCGCTTGGAACGGAAGCATTCGCCCGTCAGCGCATCGGAATCGACGTTCCCCGGGATGCCGATACGCTCATCGACTACGTGCTGGAGGCGTTTTCCGAAGAAGAAGCAACCGATCTGCCCATCGTCCTCGACCGGGCATGCGACCAGCTCGAGCTGTTCGTCCGCAACGGCTGGGGCGAGGCCGCGAGCAGGGATAACGGTCCTTCGTTTGAGGACTGAAGGCAATCCGGACAAGCCAACCCGCATACAACCAGGGAGGAATGCACGTGCGGTCCTATGAAACAGTAGTGATTATCGATTCCAAGCTTGAAGAAGCGCCGCTCGATGAGGAGATCACCACCATCGAGGGCCTTATTTCGTCAAACCAGGGGGAAGTCGTCCACACGGAACGCTGGGGAAACAGGAAACTCAGTTACGAGATCAACGATACCCACCAGGGATTCTACACGCTGATCCGTTACGACGGCGAACCGGAGCTGGTAGACGTGCTGGACCGGTCGTTCAAGTTGAATAATCGCGTACTCCGACACATGACGAAACGGGTCAGGAAACATCCGGCCCATGTATACGAAAAGGCGGAACAGATCGAAAAGGCGGAACAGGCCGAAAAGGCGGAACAGGCCGAAAAGGACAAGGGAGCGGAGTCATGAATAAAAACAAGATAACCAGGGCGAGAAAGCAGAAGCGCATTCCGGGCCGTATCAAGAACATCGATTACAAGGACCCGAAGCAACTCCGGCGCTTCGTCACCGAACGAGGCAAGATCGTGCCCAGTCGGATTTCCGGCGCCAGCGCGTTGTGCCAACGCCGCCTGGCCAAGGCCGTCAAGCGGGCGCGGCACATCGGCCTGCTCCCCTTCATCGAAGAGACCTACAAGTAGCAGAGGAGTCGGACGTGAAGCTCATATTGACCGAGTCTGTGCATAGCCTGGGAAACATCGGTGAAATCGTCGACGTTTCCAATGGGTACGGCAGAAACTTCCTGATGCTGACGAAGAAGGCCATCCCGGCAACACCCGGAAACATGAAGATGCTCCAGGGCAAATTGAAGCAGCAGTTGGCCCTGGAAGCCAAGACCGTCGAACAGACTTCCGAACTCGCCAAGATCCTGGAAGAGGTCTCTCTCACCGCCGTCGTGCAGGTCGGTGAAGAGGATCGCATGTTCGGTTCCGTCACCCAGCAGCACATCGCCGATCTGCTGAAGGAAAAAGGGTACGAAATCGACCGGCGCAAGATCCGTATCGACGAGCCCATCAAGGCGCTGGGCATATATACCATACCCATTGCGCTGCACGCCCGGGTAGAGGCCAACGTGAAGCTCTGGGTGGTCAAGGAGTAGGGCTCCTGCAGCGTTAAATTGGCCTTGACTAGGAGTACCCGTTTTCATATATTGGCCGTTCGTGAAGGCGGAGGAGAAATGGCGAGAAGATCGCAGTCAGAACCCGGTTCAACCCGGTCGTACGGACGGCGTCGCACCACGGGTTCCCAGAAGTATGTTCCACCGTTCCGGGGTTCCCATTTTCGTCTCTTCGCCGTGGTTCTCGGCGTCATACTACTGGGTTTCGTCGTGTTGGCCTACGAATCGATCACCCTGGCGCCTTTGCTGATGGTTTCCGGTTATTGCGTGGGCATACCCATAATCCTGATCTGGAGGGGTAGATTTCCTTGGGCGGGTTCGGCCAACGACCGGGGATCGCGTCGACCGTAGCGTGAATACACGTACGGGCGATTAGCTCAGTTGGTTCAGAGCGCATGCCTTACAAGCATGAGGTCACTGGTTCGAATCCAGTATCGCCCATGCAACACATTCGGGGGCGTAGTTCAATCTGGTTAGAGCACTGCCCTGTCACGGCAGAAGTTGCGGGTTCGAGTCCCGTCGTCCCCGTTTATCTCGATCGATAGCCCGTCGAACATGCATGGTTCCGGCGGGCTATCTTGATTATGCCGGAGTGGTGGAATTGGTAGACGCGAGGGACTCAAAATCCCTTGACCGCAAGGTCGTGTCGGTTCGAGTCCGACCTCCGGCATCCCGATCCGTCGCCGGACGGGTCCAACCGGGCACGGTAGCATCCCGAATGCGGCACGGCCGCCGGTTACCACGCGGAATCCGCTTTTCAGCATGCCCGGCAGGCCCGGCTAAGCCCGGCACGCCCGGCACACCCGGCAGGCCCGGCTAAGCCCGGCACGCCTTCAGCGCCATTTCATGCCCCTCAACAAGAAAGCAGGATTACGCCATGTTTGATCCGGTCCAGGTCACCAGGGAACTGATCGCATTCAATTCGATCAGCGCAAACAGCAACGCGGCCGTTTCCGATTACCTGCACGAGCAGCTCGATCGGTCGGGCTTCGTGGTCGAACGCATCCCCTACCAGGACGCGAAGGGCGTGGAGAAGGTCAATCTCGTCGGACGCAAGGGAGAGGGAAGGGGCGGACTTGCGCTGCTGGGCCATTCCGACACCGTCCCGGTGGACGGCTGGGAATCGGACCCCTTTACGGCGGAGATCCGGGACAACCGCATATACGGCCGCGGGAGCTGCGACATGAAAGGCGCCCTGGCCACCATGCTGGCGGCGGGCGCGGCCTTCGAGGCGTCGGACCTTTCCGCGCCGGTATATCTCGTGTTCACGGCCGACGAGGAAGTCGGGTGCTGGGGTGCGGCGGAAGTCAGCGAACGGTCCGAATTCCTGGCGGACGGCGGCCTGCGCTACGGGATCATCTGCGAACCCACACGCATGGAAGTGGTGCGGGCGCACAAGGGCGCTATTTTCATCCGGGGAGAGACAAAGGGCCGGGCGGCCCACAGCAGCACCGGTAGAGGCGTCAACGCCCATCTCGCCATGATCCCCTTTCTCTCGGAGATGAAGGCCATCCACGACGAGCTGCGATCGGATCCCGTCCATCTGAACGACGAATTCGATCCGCCTTTCTCCGACTGGAACATCGGGATCAACGACGGCGGGATCGCCCTGAACATGACGGCGCCCGGCAGCGTATGCACCGTCTACTACCGGTCCATGCCCGGACAGGACCAGGACGCCCTCCTGGACCGCACGCGGCAGACAGCCGAGAAAAACGGCGTGGAACTGACGATCCAGAAGATCGGCGATCCTTTCAGCACGCCCGAGGATTCGGACCTGGTCAAGACGGCCCTGCAGGTCACGGGTACGGATCAGGCCCATACGGTACCCTACGGCACCGATGGCCTGGTCTTCGGCAG
>JAPOOT010000320.1 GCA_026713285.1 Gemmatimonadota bacterium
GAAATCACCGTGCTGTTCCTTGTATTCGCCAGGCGGTATGAGCCGGTCCTTCGCTCCGCTGATATGATTGCGCACCGCCTCAGGCGCGAAGCGTTTATCGGATATTTCCAGATCCTTCATCAATCTGCGAATCAGGGCAAGCTGGTCATCGCCGTCATAAATCACGAAATCCCGGCGGAACCCCAGGGTCTCCGCCTCGCGGCGAAGTATCCGCGCTGAAAGGGAATGGAACGTGCCCACCCACTGGGGGACGTCCCCCTGGACGAGCATGCGTTCTATCCGTTCCTTCATCTCCGCGGCCGCCTTGTTCGTGAACGTGACGGCCAGGATGTGAAAGGGATCGATGCCGAGATGTTCGACGAGGTGGGCGATCCGGGAGGTCAACACCCGGGTCTTGCCGCTTCCGGCGCCGGCGAGCACAAGCAGCGGTCCATCTACATGGGTCGCGGCCTTGAGTTGAGCGGGATTCAGTTCGCCAGCGAGGTTCATTCACCGTTCCCGAACGGCCGTGTGAAGGGACTGTCTATCCGGACTTGAGCTTGCGTCATCCATCTGGAAACCAAGGTGCGCAGCGCGGAATCATAATACACCCCTGTAAGAGACACTGTCAACAGAATCGTGGATCGGAACGTGGGCGTCCGGGGTCGTTCCAGTCAAAGATTCGTTGAATATCCGGGCCAGCCCGGTATATTATGGCGGATCGATTTAAACCCGTTTATCCGGAGCAAGAGGCGCAGGAACTCTGTCTATGCTGGACTGTCTGACGGAAAGCGGAACCGTGTCCGCCGACGTTGAAGCGTTCGAAAACGCCCTGGCATGCTCGCCAGAGAGCCCCCACGGCCCGCTGGGAGCGCGATTCTCCGTCAAAAAACCGATTTACGTGGTCAGGGCTCCCGCGCGGCTGGACTGCATGGGCGGCATTGCGGACTACAGTGGTTCGCTGGTTTGCGAGATGACACTCGACCGGGCCGTTTTGATGGGCATCCAGGCACGGGACGACCGGAAGGTGGTCATACACAGCGCGGGCGTCGACGTACTTGGCATGTCGCCGGACGTTACGCTGGCCCTCGACGACCTGACACCCGGTGGAAGTATCGTAGACTACGATACCGTAAAACGGAGTTTCTCCCGGACGCCGGAATCGGCCTGGGCAGCTTACGTGGCCGGGGCTTTCAGCGTGTTGCAGGGGGAAAGGCACGTGGACCGTTTCCCCCACGGCGCCACCATCGTGCTGGTGAGCGACATCCCGCTTCGGGTGGGCGTCTCTTCCTCGGCCGCGCTGGAAATCGCCGCCATGCAGGGACTGAACCTGCTCTACGGGACCAACCTGGACGGGATGACGCTGGCCGTCCTTTCCCAGAAGGTGGAAAACCACGTGGTCGGCGCGGCCTGCGGCATCATGGACCAGGTCACCTGCGCCTTGGGGACCCGGGACTGCCTGCTTTCCCTGTTCTGCCAGCCCCATACCGTCCAGGAACAGATTCCCGTGCCGGAAGGGGTGCGATTTATCGGTATAAACTCCGGCGTCCGCCGGGAGGTCAAGGGCGCGCGGTATACAAACAGCCGAATCGGCGCGTTCATGGGCCTTGCGATCATACGGGACAACCTGCGTTCCGGTAACGGAACGGCGTCAAATCCCCGCCTCGGTTACCTGTGCAATCTGTCCACCAGGGAATACGTGGATTTCTACCGATCCCTGCTGCCATCGAGCATCCTGGGGCGGGAGTTTACGCGGCGGTACGGAACCACGCCCGACCAGGTAACGACCGTTGACCCGGCGGTACGGTACATGGTACGCAGCCGCGTTGAACACCCGGTTTACGAACACCGCAGGGTGAAAGAATTCACCGAATGCATCCGTTCGGCGGGAACCACGGACAAACCGGGACTTCTCGAGCGGGCAGGCAGGCTGATGTACGCCTCCGACTGGAGTTACGCGCACCGCTGCGGACTCGGCTGCGCCGAAACGTCCTGGATTGTTCGGGAGATCAGGAAACTGGGCGTTGAAGCGGGCTTCTATGGCGCCAAGATAACGGGAGGCGGCGCTGGGGGGACGGTCGCCGTAGCCGGAGACGATCGCATGTTCGACCACCTGGACAACCTGCTCGAGCGCTACGGTGAATCCACCGGTATCGAGGCACGGCTCTTTACCGGGACTTCGTCGGGCGCATTGGAATTCGGGCACCGAGTCTATCGAATAACCTGAGCGGGCTGCACCGGATTCGAGGGAGTTGCAGGCGTTGAATCGTATTCGAAAAGCGGTCATACCCATTGCGGGACACGGCATCCGCATGATGCCGGCGACCCGTGCGGTACGCAAAGCGCTGTTTCCCATCGTGGACGACCGCGGACGGGTACGTCCCGTACTTCAGTTGATCATCGAAGAAGCGCTCCACGCGGAAATCGAGGAAATCGGCCTGGTGATCGCACCGGAAGACAAGGCCCGTATAGGCGCCTACTTCTCGCGGTTGCCCGGTCCGTTAAAAAAAGCAATTGGAAATCACGAAGAAATGCTGGAAGCGGCCGAGTTGCCGGGGCGTATTTCAGATAGACTGACCATAATCACCCAGGACCGCCCCGCAGGGCTCGGCGATGCCGTACTCCGAACGGAGTCCTGGATCGGCGGCGACCCGTTCCTGGTCATGCTCGGAGACCACCTGTACCTGAGCCGTGAAAAGAGATGCTGTGCGCGCCAGTTGCTGGACGCCTACGCGGATCTGCAGGCCCCGGTATCGGGTCTGATCCGCAAGTCCGTGGATGCCATCGGACATTTCGGCACGGTTTCAGGTCGTCCCGATCCCCGGTCGAATGGGCTTTATGCCCTTGACGCCGTGGTGGAAAAACCGGATATAAAACTGGCGCGTGACCGGTTGCGCGTGGAGGGGCTGCCGAAAGATACGTTTTTCTGCTGGTTTGGCCTGCACGCCATGACGCCTGACATCTTCGACTGCCTGGCGCGGTTGGATAAGGACGGCGCCTCGGATGCCGGAGAACTGCAGCTGACCGGGGCGCAGGCCATGTTATCGACGCAGCAAACAACCTACGGCCTGGAAATCAACGGCGAGCACTTCGACACGGGCTCGCCGCGTGGATATGTCGATGCCGTCACGGCTTTCGCAGATCCCACCGGTTTTTCCGGGAATCCTGACAACCGGTAAAACACCGGAACGTGCGCGACCGACCGCCGGTTTTTCCGGGAATCCTGACAACCGGTAAAACACCGGAACGTGCGCGACCGACCGCCGGCCCTAGGGCATTCGAACAGTTAACCCCTTGGCGGCACAGTTCGCCTTTCATTTCGTTCAAAACGCGAAAAGGAATTCAAGACCATGTCTGTACCGGAAGCTCCATCACGAGAAACACTCGAATCCCTGCTCATACCGAGCACCGCCACGCTGACTTCCGTGCTTACGGAGTACGGGCTGTATAACACCTTCATGCAGGACGTAACACCGCTCGAACCCGGCGCGCGCATGGCGGGACCGGCTTTTACTCTGCGGTACATACCCGGCCGGGAAGACATCACCCACGTACCCGTGGACAATCTGACGGATATGCAGCGCATCGGCATCGAAAGCATTCAGCGGGGCGAAGTGCTCGTGATCGACGCACGGGGTGATACCCGGGCCGGCGTCATGGGCGACATCCTCGCCACGAGAATCCAGCAGCGCGGGGCCGCGGGGGTCGTCAGCGACGGCGCATTCCGGGATACTCCGGCCATCGTGGAGACCGGGATGGCCGCGTACGCCCGGTCCATGAACGCCCACAACAGCAAGAGCATACATTACCCGAGCGACATTCAGCGTCCCATCGCCTGCGGCGGTGTGGCGGTGTTCCCTGGAGACATCGTCGTGGGTGATACCGAAGGCGTGGTGGTCATTCCGCGCCACCTGGCCGAAGAAGTGGCGGCCAAGGCCGTCGCGCAGGAAGACCGGGAAGTGTTCATCCTGCAGAAAATCCAGCAGGGACACAGCATCATCGGCGTATACCCGCCGGATGAGCAAACCCTCGCGGAATACGAGGCGTGGAAGGCGAAAAGGGGCTGAACGCTCAGCCGGTGGCCAGATCCGCGATGCGTTGCAGGGCCACCACCGCCAGCAGTCTCTCCTCGGCGTGCAGGGCCCTGTTCCGGCCTTCGGATTCCAGGCCCGACAGTACCCTGTACGCTAGTTCCACCCCTTCCAAACCCGCCGAAGAATCTCCCGCAGTCGCCGCATCCACGGCAGAAACGTCCGGTAAATCGGTACGCACCGTGCGAAGTACTTCCCGTGCGATCTCGACGAGTTGCTTCAGCATCTCACCGGTCTGCTGCCGCTCGAATGCGGCCATCGCCCGGTCGACTGCGGCCGTGTACCGATCCCTCGCATCTCGCTCGACATGTGACCAGCCGCCCAGTTGCCGGCGGACGGACCGGAATAGCCGTACCGTCGACCGGTCCTGGTTCATCTCACCGGCCTGAAGCAACCGGTACAGGAGATCCGGGGCGCCCAGGAGATGCCCCGCCGACATGATCAGCACACCGCGTTCGAGACTGGTTTCACTGGTCCTGATGAGGTCCTGAAGCCGGCTCAGGATTCCGGTATTGCCCATCCTGGCCAGCGTTTCCAGGGTAGACTGGACGATCGCGGGGTCCCGTTCGTGCTCGAGCAAGGCTTCCAGCGCGGTCTCCACGCGCCGGTCCCCGATTCGATCGAGGGCGATTACGGCGCTTCGCCGGATGCCGGGGCGTTCATCGTGAAGCAGGGTCACCAGGATGTTGAGGCTGAGCGACGACGGCACCGCGCCCAGGGCCTCCACGGCCTCCTCGGCAATATCCGACGATGGGCTGCCCACGCATTCGAGCAGTGGGTTCACGGCCTCTTCCGCGCCGATCCGGCTCAGGGACTGTACTGCTTCCCGCCGCACGTTGCGATCGCTGTCATCCAGCAACGCGATCAACTCGTCCACGGCCAGGTGACTTCCGGTTTCGCCCAGTTCTCGGGCCGCCCGGGCCCGGACCGATGGATTGCTGGATTTACCCATGCGCACCAGGTGCCAGAGGGTCGCGATGGGGTTCCCCTTGCGCACCCGGTTGATCACGTCACGGGGAGAAACCTGCGAATCGGAGACCAGGCGGGCCATCAGGCCCATGTAGGATATCCGAAGCGCCCCGTTGGCAAGGAAGAGGTATTGCAGTCCCGCGAAGGTGTAGCCGAAGAAGGATACGGCAGGTATGGAGGTACACAGGTCGGCGGCTATTCCACCGATTATGGCGCCGCACGCCGCGCATCCTCTCGATACCGCGGAGTAGCATCCCAGGAACGCGGAGCGGTTGGCCGCCGGGGCCGTTTTGACGATGAGATTGAACCGGGCCGTACCCCATCCCGCGCTCATGCTGCCGCCCCAGATCTGCACCAGCGGCACCATGACCCAGTAGTTGTCCAGCGTTACGAATCCCCACCCCAGCGGAAAAATGGCCAGTCCCGTGGCGGTAAGCGACATGACCGGCTTGTAACCGTACTTGTCCGCCAGGTAGCCCCAGAAGGGATTCATGATGATCGTGGCAATGGTCTGCATGGCCGAGAAAACCGCGATCTGGGCATAGGATACTTCGAGCGTCCGCAGCATATAGACCGTGAAGAATGGCGCGGCGATCTGGGCGATGACGAGCCGCCCGGAAACCAGGAACATCAATTTGCGAAAAGGAGCGTGCCGGAAGGGGAGGCGAAGCAACTGGTTCGGCGGGACGCGCTCGCCCCTGCTCTTCTGCGGTTCGGGAATGCGCGACCAGGCCCAGACCCCGAAACCGGAAAAGACCACGGCCACGATGAATATGATGCTGAAACCCTCCTGCGAGTCGCCCGCGGCGTATGTACTCAGGAAGAATCCCGCGCACAGCGACGTGATCAGGCCGGCGGACGCCGTCAGGCTGCGCTGGCGCGCGACGAAACGGCCGCGGATCTCGTCGGGAATCAGGTCGGTCAGCCAGGACTGGCGCGCCGGAGAAACCAGGGACATGGCGGCTTTCGACAGAGCGATGCAGGCGATTAGCGCCAACAGTTGGTTGCCTTCGAAGAAGAGAAAGGGGATGAAGGCGATGGGCAGCCAGAGAGATGAGCTGACGCCATTGGCAAGCAGGCACAGCGTTTTGCGCCGGGGCAGGCGTTCGATAAGAAGCGGAGAGAAAGCCTGTAACAACTGGCCGATGGAAATGGAGGCGGAAATAAAGCCGATCATGGCGCTGGATGCGCCGAGATGCAAGGCGTAACCGGTGGTGTAAACGCCGGTGGTTATCGCGGAATGGACCGACTCGAGCATGCCGTTCACGTTCCACATGCGCATTCCGCGCGCCGTCTGCAACCGGGTCAGTTTTTTCTCTTGTCGCACGATCTACAGTCTCCGGTTCCTGGACAGTATCCAGCTTACCGCCGTACCGACGCCCAGATTCACGCCCAATGCCATCGGACTGATCCACATGAAGCTGACCGGGTCGTTCCCATCGGGCAGCATGCCGAACAGCGGACCGGAAAAAGCGATCAGCGAAGCGGTGAGGATGCCGCACACGGCGCCCGCGACGACGCCGGCCGGACGGGCGAACGGGACGAACAACGCGAAGACGAACAGGGCGAAAATGGGTGTTGTCAGCAGGTTCGAGGTCTTGTTGGTCACCGCCGTGATGTTGCCGGGCACCAGTTCCATCAGCGAGCTCGCGCCCACAACAATCGCGCCGATGACGAACGCGAGCGATTTCGCCGTCCGCGTCAGTTGTTTCTCGGTCGCCGGCGATTTTCTGAACCGGTCGATGAAATCCGTCGAAACCACTGCCGTGATTGCGTTGACCCCCGAGTCCAGGCTCGACATGGCGGCCGCGAACATGGCGGCCACCACGAATCCGGACACGCCGGGGGGAAGATAATAGGCAATGTAGTGGGGGAACACGTGGTCTGCCCGGCCGTCCAGGTCGGTGCTGGCGGGCAGCAGATCGGGCTGGGCCTGGAAGAAGCCCAGGAGCGCGAAACCGGCCACCCACAGGGTGATCCCGATGCAGAGCCCCACCAGTTGCTGCGTCAGATAGGACAGCCGGGCCGCGCGGGCGTCGGTCGTCGCCATGAAGCGCTGTACCACGGTCTGGTCTCCCCCGGCCGTGGCTATGGCCCACGTCATGGACGCCATCATGGATCCGATCACGGTCAAACGCACGGACGGGTCCAGGCTGAAGACCGGCTGTTCGTCCCAGTGAGGCTGCCAGGAATTCGGCATCCAACCGAATCCGTCGAAATGCATGGTAACCGTGACGATGACCAGGATGGCGCCTCCGAGCATGAGCAGGGTTTGCATCGTATCGGTGATCACCACCGCCCGCAGGCCGCCCAGTGAGGTGTAAACAACCGCGACGAACCCGGTAACCAGCGTGATGGCGGGGATCCAGTCATCCCCCACGCCAAGCATGACGGTCATGGCCTTTGCTGACAGGTAGATCAGGAGGGCCATCCAGACCAGTCGGAGCAGGATGAACATGACCGCGCCCAGCAGGCGGATGCCCACGCCAAGCCGATCCTCCAGCAGTTCATAGGCGCTCGTAACGCGCGTCCGCATGTAAACCGGGATCAGTCCGTAGCCTACCACCACGTAGATGATCGGGATCGTCAGGTAGTTGAGCATCCAGACGGGGCCCTTGCCGATGGCCTCGCCCGGGATGGACAGGTAGGAGATCGTGCTGAGCAGGGTGGCGAAAAGCGAGAAGCCGATCAGCGTCGGCGGCATGCGCCCCCCGCCGGTGAAATACTCGCTGACCGTGCTTTGCCTGCGGCTGTAATAGTATCCCAGCGAGATGGTCGCGAAGGCGTATCCGACGATGATGGTCCAGTCGGCGAGCGTCAGTCCGCCGGAGGGCATGGCGCCTCACTTCCGTTCGTAGGCATATGCGATATATCCAAAGACACCGAAAAAAACACAGGCTACGGTATGGCGGCGACGCGCAGGAAGTCTGTGTGACCGGGGCCCGCAGCGGGCGATCCGCCGACGATGACTATATGATCCCCCCGGACCAGGCCACCGGCCTTCCGGGCCGCGTCGATCGAAGTGCGAATCATGCCGTCCGTTCCGTCCGGCGAATCGAACTCATCGCACTGTACGGGATTGACGCCCCATACCAGGGCGAGACGTCGGACGGTTGCCTCTACGGGACTGACCGCGATGATCGGAACGTTGATTCGGTACCGGGCGGCCATCCGGGCGGTGTGGCCGGACCGCGTGCAGCAGACGATGGCCTTCGCGCGCGATTCCCGGGCAAGCACGCAGGAAGCGTGACTGATGGCCCCGGAAACACCGTGCGTTTCGTATGGTCCGGACATACCGCCGGGGTTACGCTGGAACAGCCTTTCCTCGGCCTGTTCCGCTATGGCCGCCAGTGCGCGCACCGCTTCCACGGGATAGGCGCCGATGGCGCTTTCTTCCGATAACATCACGGCATCCGAACCGTCGAGGACGGCATTGGCCACGTCTGCGGCCTCGGCCCGGGTGGGCCTGGGGCTTTCGACCATGGACCGCAGCATCTGCGTCGCGGTGACCACGGGCCGTGCGGCGTGCAGGGCCTTGGTTATGATGTCCTTCTGTACAAGCGGGACTTCCTGGTACGGTATTTCCACGCCCAGGTCTCCTCTCGCGACCATGAGCGCATCCACGGCCGGCAGGATGTCGTTGAGCGCATCCACGGCCTCCGGTTTCTCGATCTTCGCCATCAGCGGCAGGCTCGAACCCCGGCTGTCCAGCAATGCGCGTGCGCTCATCACGTCCTCGCGGTTGCGGACGAAGGAAAGGGCGGCCATGTCCACGCCCATGTCGAGCCCTTCCACCAGCAGGTCCCGGTCTTTCTCCGTGAAAGCGGCAATGCCCGATGCGCCTCGTGGTACCGTGATGCCTTTGTGATCGGACAATATGCCTCCCAGGAGCACCTTGCATTTTATATTGGGAGGTTCCACGGCCACGATGCGCAACTCGACCAGACCGTCCGCGAGCAAAAGGCGTTGCCCGGCTCGCACCTCGTCGGCCAGTTGCGCGTAATTGACCGGGATGCGGGTCCGGTCACCGGGCACGCGATCCGTAGTGAGGGTGACCTCTTCGCCCGCGCCCAGGGTTACGGGGCCGTCCTGGAATGTTCCGATGCGGATCTTGGGGCCGGGCAGGTCCTGGAGAACGGCGACGGGCTTACCGAGATCGCCCGCGGCGGATCGAATACGACGGACGCAGTCGCGATGTTCGTCGGGCGTTCCATGGGAGAAATTGAGCCGGAAGACGTCGACGCCCGCTTCAAGTACCCGGCGGATCATATCGGATGAACCGATCGCGGGACCCACGGTGCAAACGATTTTGGTGCGTCGCATCGGCTGGCCCTTCTGCGTGCCGTTCTCGTATACGGGACCTGCCAGGCGCTGGTACGGCAGATGGTCCGGACCGCATCGCGCGTCCGGGGGTTACTTAAACACCCCGATGCGCGCGACATGCCCGCCGAGTTTGAGTTCGCCGGCGTGCACATCCACAGGTACGGGCTCCTCGCGCAGTTCCGTCGAGAGCGTTTCGGTCCTGATGTAGTCCGCGTGGGCGTCTATGGCCTCGGCCAGATCGCCATCGGCTTCGTAAAAAAGGGTAATCCTGTCGTTCACATTGAAATCCGCTTCCTTGCGCATATTCTGCACATGACGGACAAAATCCCGCATCAGTCCCTCGAGGAGGAGATCGCGGGTGACCCTGGTGTCGATGGCTACCGTGCAGCCAAAGTCGGATGTCACCGCGAGCCCGTCCGCGTCCACCCGCTCGACAACGAGCTCCTCAGGCGACAGCTCGATCTGCTCGCCGTCCACTTCAAGCGAAAGGGACCCGCCCGCCGCGACACGGGCACCGGATTCGTTGCCGTCCAGCGTCTCGAGCGCCTGGCGCACGGCATTCAAACGCTTGCCGAACCGGGGACCCCATTTTGAAAAATCCGGTTTCACGGCGTACCCGCGAAAGGCATTCTCGTCATCGACCAGGTCCAGGTCCTTGACGTTCAGTTCTTCCAGGATCTGAGCGCGCAGCCGCGTCAGGGTGTCTCCCTGCCGGGCGGTCGCGGGTTTCACCAGCATCCGCAACGCGGGCTGGCGGACCTTCATCCGGGCTTCGTTGCGAACCGCGCGGCCGAGTTCGATCACCTGCATCAGGTCTTCCATGTCGTCCATGAGATCCTGGTCGATCAACTCCTCGGAGACCTCCGGATATCTGCAGAGATGGACGCTTGCCGGCGCCGAAGCGTCGATGGGCGGAACCAGGCTCTGATAGAGTTCTTCCGCGGAGAAAGGCAGAATAGGCGCGATCAGCTTGCTGATCGTGACCAGTACTTCGTAGAGCGTCTGGATGGCCGACTGCTTGTCCGCGTCATCGCCGCTCTTCCAGAACCGGCGCCTGCTCCGGCGGACGTACCAGGTGGAAAGCACGTCGATGAACCGCTCGGTTTCGCGTACCACGGCCGCCGAATCGAAGTTGTCCAGCCGGTCGTTGCAGTGTCGGACCAGTTGATTGAGCCGGGAAAGCACCCACCTGTCGAGTTCGCTGCGGCCCGAAACAGGAGCGGAGGCAGAAATGGGAGGGCAGTCCGGCAGATTGGCGTAGGTCACGAAGAAAGCGTATACGTTCCACAATCTGAGCATTTTCCGCATGACCTCTTCGGCGGGTCCGTAGCCGAACCGGAAGACCATGTTCAACGGCGCGCCGGCGTATTGCCATCTCATCACGTCGGCGCCCATGCGGGCGGTGGCGTCCTCCACGGCGATCGCGTTATCGCCGCTCTTGCTGAAGGGATCCCCGTTCTCGTCCCGCATTTCTTCGTAAGTGAGTACCGCCTTGAACGGGGTCCGGTCGTACAGGGTCACCGACATGAACAACTGGGAATAGAACCACAGTCTGATCTGTTCGCGCATTTCCGTGATCCAGTCAGCGGGAGACCAGGATTCCCAGGCAGTATCCGTGCCGTTGCGGGAATCCCCGGTCTTGTCCCTTTCGGCTTCGGGCCCCCGTTCCGACCGGATCGTGCCATCGATCCCGCGGTGCTCCGGCAGGTAGTTCAACGTTGAAAACGGGACGATTCCCGCGTCGAGCCAGCAGTCCCCGACTTCGGTCACCCGCTTTACGGCCTCTCCGCAGCGCTCGCAGGAAATCTCGATTTCATCGATCCACGGACGATGGAGTTCGGGCAGCGCTTCGACCAACGCGGGATCCACGGCCCGCTGCCGCAGTTCGGCCGTGCTGCCGACGACGTTCACGTGATCGCAGTTCCCGCAATTGTAGAAGGGCAGGGGCAATCCCCAGAAACGGCGGCGCGATATGCACCAGTCCCCCATGTTGTCCAGCCAGTCCTGCATCAGGAGGCCGCTGTATTCGGGCACCCACCGGACCGTCGCGGCGGTCTGCTTCATCGGCGCCCTGATCTCGTCCGCTGAAATGAACCACTCATCGGCCAGGCGAAAGACCAGCGGAGTCTTGCAACGCCAGCAGAAGGGATACCGGTGCGTGTAGTCTTCCCAGCGGAACAACACGCCCCTGGACTCCAGCTCCTGCCTGACACCTTCGGCCGATTCCCGTACATGGGTGGCTGCCAGTGGCCCCATATCGTCTGTGAAATAGCCGTTCTCATCAATGGGCACAATGATGGCCAGGCCGAGTTCCTGCCCGAGCTGATAATCCTCGGCGCCGCAACCCGGTGCGATATGCACGATGCCCGTGCCTTCCTCGTCAGACACCATGTCCCACGGAACGGTGGCGCGGTTGACCTCCCGCTGCGCGGGGAGATCCTCCAGCGGGCCGTGGAAGGGCAGCCCGATCAGGTCTTCGCCCTTCATCGTCTCGACCACTACCGCTTCGGGCGGCAGGACGGTCTCGACGAGTGATTTCATCAGGTAGTAGTATTCGCCGTCCAGGCTCGCTTTCGCGTATTCGGCTTCTGGATGCAAGGCCAGGGCCGTATTGGCGGTCAGGGTCCACGGCGTAGTGGTCCAGACCAGGAAATACTCGTCCCTTCGGCCCCCGACCCGGCAACGGAAGAAACAGGATGGATCGGTCTGCTCCTGGTAAGAATCCACCAACTCGTGCTGGCTAAGGCTGGTTCCGCACCGCCAGCACCAGGGCATGGAACGGTAACCTCGGTACAGCCATTTCCTGGCGTCGCAGGCCTTCAGAAAATGCCAGATATGCTCGATATTGTTGTCGTCCAGGGTGTAGTAGGAGGCCGGATGGCCGTCGTCGTGGTACCACTGCATCCAGTGACCCATGCGAATGGACTGCCGCGTGATCCGCTCCGCGTACTCGTCCACCCGGGCGCGGCACGCCCTGGAGAACTCGGCGAGGCCGAAGGACTCGATGTCCCGTTTCGAATCGAAACCAAGCGCGCGCTCCACCTCGACTTCCACCCACAAGCCCTGGCAGTCGAAACCGTTCTGCCACCGCTGGTTGAATCCCTTCATGGCTTTGTACCGGCAGTACAGGTCCTTGTAGGTCCGGCCCCAGGCGTGGTGGACGCCCATGGCGTTATTGGCGGTGATTGGACCGTCGATAAAGGACCAGGTCGGGCAGTCCGCCAATTGCGCACGCAGTTTGTCGAAAATCCGATGGTCCTCCCACCAAGCGAGGATGCGCTCCTCCATACGGGGGTATTCCATCTTTCCATCAAAGGGTTTGAATTTCATTCTTCACACCTGACGCTTCGTGACGCAGTGACCACAACACGTTCCATGGATCACGGGATGCATGACTCGAGCCGGCGGCTGAAATGACCTGCTGCCATCAAGAAGGGCGAGCCGCGACGCCGGTCAGAAAATAGGCGGTAGAGGGCCGGTACACAAGGTAATTCTGGCGAATGCCCGAGTGCGCAGGGACGAGCAGGCTACCTGAGATTCAGGCGGTAGGATTCCAATCCGGGAACCGGTTCAGTTCTTCTCTGTACGACCGCCAATTCGGCATAAATCTGTCGAGAATGCCCCAAAACCGCCGATTGTGCGATGGCTCGATCAGGTGCGCCATTTCGTGGACGATCACGTACTCCAGGCAACGGATGGGCTTCTTGGCCAACTCCAGGTTCAGCCAGATCCGCCGGGCACGGCAGTTGCAGGTGCCCCAGCGGGTCTTCATGCGCCGGATGCGCCATTCCGCCACCTGGACCTCCATTACCGGCTCCCACGCCGCAATGATCGCGGGTACCCGGGACCCCAGACGGTGTCGGTACCACCGGGTGAGCAGTTCGCTGCGCTGTCTCAGGTCCGCGCCCGGACGGACTCGCATCTCTAGGGTCGATTCACCCAGCAGGTAGACGGAAGGGGGGCCATCATAGGTCGTGACGTTGAGCGACACGCTCGATCCTTCTACGAAGTGCCGTTCTCCCGAAACGAGTTGCAGTTCGGTCTCACGACCGCGGCGGCGGTGCTTCTCCTGTTGCCGTCGAATCCACGACATCCTTTTGGCCACGGCCTGTCGGACCGACGCTTCGTCGATGTACAGCGGGGCGGAAACCCGCACGCGGCCGTCAGGAGGTCCCACCCTGATGTACAGGTGCCGGATCCGCTTGCGGTAGACGTCCACTTCAACGTCTTCCAGGAGGAGCGTGTAACTTTTTTTCCCTTTGATGTACAGCCTCTTTCTGCTTCAAACCGACGGCCGTTCGGGGAAGGATGCGCCCTTGCCGGATATATCGGCATCAACCTTAAAGAATACCCAATATAGTCTCGTACATGAAGCGAAGGTAGTGCTATGGGATATCATGGGACAGGGCCTGTCGGGCTTGACATGGGCTCGACGAAACGGCTCTATGAAATACCCCGACGGCGGCGCCTTCCATGGCGCCTCGCCCCGGGATGCCACATGAATCGCTCCTGACTATCTCATGCATTCCTGCGGACGTACCATCATCAAGGGCGCACCGTCATCAAGGGCATCCCTCCAGCAACCACGCGAAGAAGGAGCAGATGTAAATTGCATAGCGAAAAACCCAACATCCTCTTTTTGTTTACAGATGACCAGCGCTTCGATACGGTGAATTCGCTTGGAAATCCATGCGTGCATACGCCGGCGATGGACCGGATTGCGGCACGGGGGACGGCCTTCACGCGCGCGCACATTCCCGGAGGCACGTCCGCCGCGATATGCATGCCGAGCCGCGCCATGCTGCACACCGGGCGCACGTTGTTTCACCTGGACGGCGCGGGCGAGGACATACCTCGGGACCATGTGCTCATGGGCGAGCATCTGCAACGTTGCGGATACCGTACCTGGGGCACGGGCAAATGGCACAACGGCGTCTCGTCTTTCGCGAGAAGCTTTTCTGACGGGGCCGAGATATTCTACGGGGGTATGGACGACCACTGGAACGTGCCTGTCTTCGACTATGATCCGCAAGGCCGGTATGAAGGGACGTTACCGCAGTGTCCCGACGCGTTTCATTCCAATGCCTTGAATGTCCGGCGCGGGGACCGCGTGTCGGCGGGAAGGCATTCAAGCGAGTTGTTCGGCGAATGCGCCGCGGACTGGCTGGAGAGCTACGAAGGCACCGATCCCTTTTTCATGTACGTGTCCTTCATGGCGCCCCACGACCCCCGGACCATGCCGCAGGCTTACCTGGACCTGTACGATCCGGAACGGATCCCGCTTCCCGGCAATTTCCAGGGCGGCCATCCCTTCGACAACGGCGATCTCAAAGTCAGGGACGAAGTGTTGGAGGACTTTCCACGCGACCCGTTTAAAGTACGCCGGCACATCGCCGAATACTACGGAATGATCACCCACCTGGACGCCCAGATGGGCCGGATCCTGGACGTGCTGGACGCCCGGGGCATGACGGATAACACGATCGTGGTCTTTGCCGGCGACAACGGACTGGCCGTGGGGCAGCACGGACTGTTCGGCAAACAGAACATGTACGAACACAGCGTGCGGGTTCCCCTGATGTTCGCCGGACCGGGAATACCCCGGGGGGTTCGCCGATCTTCCTACGCCTACCTGCTGGACATCTTCCCGTCGCTGTGCGAACTGGCCGGCATCGATACACCGGAATCCGTCGAAGGAACGAGTCTGGCCTCCGCCATGGCGGATCCCGGCGTGCGGCCCCGGGCATCCCTGTATGCCGCGTACCAACAGTGGCAACGCATGGTCAAGGATGACCGGTTCAAACTGATCGAATACGTCGTCGACGGCCGTCGAACGACCCAGTTGTTCGACCTGGAACGCGATCCGTCGGAGTGTCGCAACCTGGCCGATGATCCGTCCGAACAGGACCGGCTGCGAGCGCTCAGGGACCTGCTTTTTCAATGGCGCGACGACTGGGACGATGCCCGGAGTCCATGGGGCAAGGCCTTCTGGGATGGCTACGGCGCCCATTGAGATAGCCGGCCCGGGCCTCGGCCCGCGTCCCACAGGCGGCCGCTGTCCCTCAGGCACGGCCCGCGTCCCTCAGGCGGCCGCTGTCCCTCAAGCGACGGCCGTCCGGTTCCTGGCAATCCGGTACAGTATCTGGCTCATGGCGCCAAGTCCCAATATGACCAGCAACCCATTGATAACCCAGCCGACGTAGGGCAGGCTGACCGCGATCAGCACCAGCACCAGTCCAACAGACAACGCCAATGCCACCGAACGCATGTCCTGCCGCTTCGAGCGCAACAGTGCGGTTCCCAGAAAGTGCGCCACGACGATCTTGGACAGGAATAGACCCACCGCCCATAAGACCAGTGTGACCAAACCTACAGGAAGGCCGATGAGTGTCACGGCGAATACCGCCGCCGCGACCGGCAGGGCAATGAGGATTACGACCCCGGTGCCGGCGGACACGAGTATCGACCTGAAATCTTCCAGCGGCTGGCGCCGGAAAGCGGGTAGCGCCCAGAATACCAACATACCCGAAATGAATGCCGCAGCCAGCCACAAGACCGAAAACAGGAGCGACCAGAACGACCAGAACGATCCCGACTCCTCCTGGCGCTCGTCACGAACGCCGATACTTGTTGTACCCGCAACGGATGAGGCGGAGTCCAATAGCAGGTCTTCCTTACTCGACAGATTCACGTCGAGGTTGCCGCCGATCGATGCGGACGACTGAATGGCCGCGACGCTACCCGAGAAGGTTACATCCCGAATTACCTTGCCCGATACGGTTAGCCTGTTGCCGAACACCGTCACATTTCGGCCTATCGACCCGCCCACGTTGATCTGGTCGCCGAAAGCAAACAGATCTCCCGCGATCGCGGCGTCCCGTCTCGAAAGGATGGACTTGCCGAACCCGTATACGCTTTGTCCGACCGTATTTCCCAGGCGAATCACCTCTCCGAATGCCCCGACGCCGCCTTCGACCTTGCCTTCAATCTCTATGTTCTGCCCGAAAAAGAACGCGTCTCCGTGCACCGAGCCCTGGATATCGATCGATTCCGCGAAGGCAATCAGGTCTCCGGTCACCACCCCGTCAATACGCACCGTACGACCGAAGGCAACAAAGGTATCGTCGATGATCTCATTGGCTTCTATCGAGACATTCTCGCCGGATTTGATCTCGATGGCTTTCGCCGGCAGGGCTGCTACGATTGCCAGTATCAGGGTGCCAAGCATGACCGGCAACCCGGCGGACCGGGCGGACCGGGCGGACCGTTGGAATTCAACAAAGATCAAATAGACAAGTGTGCCGAGAAGGGCGGTGATTCCGGCTGTTATCATCAGGGACTCCATGATCGATCCTCCTTCGCGGATAAAATAGACACATGAGCTGAAGAGCAGGGACAGTTGCCCGGAAACCTGGAGCGGGTTGAGCCAGGCCAATCCCCATGGAAGCTGAAGACCTGTAACCAGGTCGAACCCCATCCTCAACAAAAGCGCGGTTCCGACAACCAGTCCCATGAGCTGCAGGACCAGTGCCGGGGAAGAGGCCGGGACAGGTACCGAAGAAGAGGCCGGGACAGGTACCGGAGATGAGGTCTGGACAGGTAACGGCCCAGATTCAGCCAGGAACGCGTCTGCGTCACCGAGAAACCCGACGAGCGTTTCTCTTTCCGCCTGGAACGCAAGGACAAGGGCATGGCAACGGGGACAGCGGTCCAGATGTAAACGCAACAGCTTTGCCTCGGATACGGACAACTCGCCATCGGCGTACATCGCACAGGTCAGTTCGGCCGGACAGGATTCACTACCCACACCTGTATCGGTCATCATTCGGCCAGCTCCTTTCGCAATTGCTGCTTGGCGCGGAATAGCAGCGTCGCTACCGTATTTCGTTTCAGCCCGAGGGCATTACCGATTTCGTCATAGGTGAACTGGTTATAGTAAGCCAGTACGAGCGGCACGCGGTACTTCTCCGGAAGGGATTGGACGGCGGACCGCACGCTTTCCCCCTTCTCCGCCTGCACAAGATACTCTAGCGTATCCTCGGACACCCTGGACGGTCCGACCCGATCGAGGTCTGCGGTTTCGAAGAGCCTGGCCTCCGAACTGCTACGCCGCAATCGGTCAAGACAGTGATTGGTCGCTATTTTAAGCAGCCAGTTCAGGCATGATTTCGAGTGATC
>JAPOOT010000494.1 GCA_026713285.1 Gemmatimonadota bacterium
AGGAACCCGTTCTTCGACGCACACTGGGTGACGAATATACCGCATACTGCCGCCATGTCCCGCGCTGGTTTCTACCATTTCGATTCCGCAAGTCGGCCTGATTCTCCTCGCTAGATCATTTCCTCCAATCGGCACGATCCTCGTCGTCGCTCCAAATCACACCGTACACCATATACCATACTCCATACACCACACGAATATGCCATTTTGGCAGTTCTGCCAATTTGGCATATCTGTTCATTTTCATTACGGTTTAGCAAGCGGAAACTGCTTTCTTGATAAGCCGAAACGCCCGGAAACGCGGGGATGGCACTCCATGGCACACGTTTTGCAATCTATAGGGTGTGTAATGCGTGGGGCTGGGGCTGGGCGCATACACATACAGATAAAGTGGAAACGAGCGAGGAGGCAAAGGACATGAGAACAGACAAACTGACCCAGAGATCGATGGAAGCGCTTCAGATCTCCCAGGAGATCGCCCGAGGCCGAAACCACATCCGATTGGAGCCCGTCCACCTGGCGCTGGCACTGCTTGATCAAGACGAAAGCCTGGCGGCCACGTTGCTGAAGAAGGCGGGAACGGATCCGGCCCGGGTCCGGGAGGGACTGGAAGCAGTCCTGGCCAAACTTCCCCGGGTGACCGGCGACGGCGCGTCATTGTACGCGTCCGACGCTTTCCAGCGTGTACTGGACGAAGCGCTGAAGGAGGCGCAGGGATTGAAAGACGAATACATCAGCGTGGAGCACCTGCTCCTCGCGCTGTTGAAGGACGGCGGGGAGACCGGCCGCGCAATGAAGGAAGCGGATGTTCACCGCGACGGCATATTGAAAGCCATGCAAGCGGTCCGTGGAAGCCGGCGCGTCACCAGCCAGACGCCGGAATCCGGCTACCAGGTCCTGGAAAAGTTCAGCACGGAGCTGACCGAACAGGCCCGGGAAGGCCGGCTCGACCCGGTCATCGGACGCGACGAGGAGATCCGGCGGGTGATCAAGGTGCTGTCTCGGCGGACCAAGAACAATCCTGTGCTCATAGGCGAACCCGGCGTGGGAAAGACGGCCATCGTGGAGGGACTGGCCCAGAAGGTCGTGGCCGAGGACGTTCCGGAATCCCTCAAGGGGCGCAAGGTGATCAGCCTCGATATGGGCGCCATGCTGGCCGGGGCCAAGTTCCGCGGCGAATTCGAGGAACGATTCAAGGCCGTGCTGAAGGAAGTGGAAGAGGCCGCGGGCGATATCGTCCTGTTTATCGATGAACTGCACACCATCGTCGGAGCGGGGGCCGCGGAAGGCGCCGTGGACGCCTCCAACATGCTCAAGCCGGCGCTGGCGCGGGGGACGCTGCGCTGCGTGGGCGCCACGACCCTGGATGAATACCGCAAACATATCGAGAAAGACGCCGCGCTGGAAAGGCGGTTCGCACCGGTATTCGTCGGCGAACCGTCCGTTGAGGACACCGTGTCCATACTGCGCGGACTAAAGGAGCGCTACGAGATCCATCATGGCATTCGCATCCGGGACGGCGCGCTGGTCATGGCGGCGACCCTGGCGGAGCGTTATATCAGTGACCGCTTCATGCCCGACAAGGCCATCGACCTGATCGACGAGGCCGCGGCGAACCTGCGCATGGAAATCGACAGTATGCCGGCCGAACTGGATGACTTCGAGAAGCAGATTCGACAGCTTGAAATCGAGCGTGAAGCCGTAAAGCGCGAAAACGACGCGGAAGAGCGGCTCAAACCGTTGGTTAGCCGGCTGGCCGACCTGGAAGAACAGCGTAACACCCTGCGGGCGCACTGGCTCGCCGAGAAGGAACTGGTAAAGACGATCCAGGAGATCAAGGAAAAGGCCGAGCAGCTCAAAATCGAGTCCGACCGGGCCCAGCGAGCCGGAGACTACGAACGGGCGGCCCGTATACAGTACGGTGAGCAACGAGAGCTTGACAGCCGGCTCGAAGAGAAAAACCAGGCGCTTGCAGAATTGCAGCAGGAACGCCGGATGCTCAAGGAGGAAGTGGACGAGGAGGACATCGCCCAGGTCGTTTCCAAGTGGACCGGGATTCCGGTCAACCGTTTGGTCGAAGGCGAGGTCGAGAAGCTGGTCCGGATGGAGTCCCGGCTGCACAGGCAGGTGGTAGGTCAGGATGAGGCCGTCGCCGCCGTTTCCAACGCCGTCAGGCGAAGCCGGGCCGGTCTGGGTGATGGCGACAGGCCCATCGGGTCCTTCCTGTTCCTTGGACCCACCGGCGTGGGCAAGACCGAACTGGCCCGTGCCCTGGGAGCATTTCTCTTCGACGACAGGAACGCGATGGTGCGCGTCGACATGTCCGAGTACATGGAGCGCCATTCCGTCGCCCGGCTCGTCGGCGCCCCACCCGGTTACGTGGGTTACGAGGAAGGCGGCCAACTGACCGAAGCGGTGCGTCGCAGGCCCTACCAGATCGTGCTGCTGGACGAGATCGAGAAAGCGCATCCCGACGTGTTCAACATGCTGCTTCAGGTCCTCGACGACGGACGGCTCACGGACGGCCAGGGACGCACGGTGGATTTCAGGAATACCGTGATCATCATGACTTCCAACATCGGGACGGAGTTCATCGGCGGTCACGATGCGTCCCGGGACCAACAGGTGCGGACGGACGTGATGAATGCGGTGCGTTCCCATTTCCGCCCCGAATTCATCAATCGACTGGAGGAGATCATCATCTTCCACCCCCTGGACCGGGATCACATCCGGGAGATCGTCCGCATTCAATTTCGCGAATTGCAGGAACGCCTGTCGAAGCAGGCCGGATTGACGCTGAAACTGGCGCCCGAGGCCGAATCGCTGCTAGCCGATGAAGGGTACGAGCCCCAGTACGGCGCGCGGCCCCTCAAGCGGGTAATACGCAAGTTCGTCGAGAACCCGCTGTCCATGGCACTGCTCGAAGGCAGGTTCCGGGAAGGGGATGCGATCCGGGCCACCCGCGAGGGCGACCGCCTGGACTTTGTCCGTCAGGATGCTTCGGCGGCCGCGTGAGCTTGGCGCGTGGATAAGCGCTACCGGCCGCCTGCGCTCGGGCCCGCGCAACCGGCTTCGCAGCACGTACAATTGAATTGACTGCGGGCCGGGGAATGCCCATCTTGATTTGACGCAAAGGGCATACCTGATCGGGGCCTTTGATTCAGCTGGGTCCCTCATCTTCGGCCGGACTGCAATGAACAGACGATCCTTCCTGGAAAAAACCGCCGGTGTTGCCGGTGCGGGTATCCTGGCTGGAACGACCGGGTGGAACCGATCCGCTACCGGCCAGCCGGAAGACCCGTACGGCCCTTCCGGTTCGGTTACCGATGTGGCAGGGATAAAGGTCGGGCACTTTACGGACGCGCGGCGGCCGACCGGCTGCACGGTAATCATGGCGGAAGACGGCGCCGTGGGCGGGGTAGACGTGCGCGGCGGTGCGCCGGGCACGCGGGAAACCGATCTCCTCGATCCCGTGAACATGGTGCAGAAAGTCCATGCCATTACCCTCTCCGGCGGCAGCGCCTTCGGTTTGGACACGGCCACGGGCGTGATGCGTTATCTCGAAGAGAAATCCATCGGATTCGACGTGCGTATCGCCCGGGTACCGATCGTTCCCGCGGCGATCCTCTTCGATCTCGGCCTCGGAGGCAAACCGGACATCCGTCCCGACGCGGATGCCGGCTACCAGGCCAGCCAGGCGGCGACATCCGATCGGGTGTCTGAAGGCAGCATCGGCGCGGGAGCGGGCGCGACGGTCGGCAAGATGTCCGTCGGCGCGCGCGGAAGACGCACCTCCATGAAAGGTGGCATCGGCAATGCCTGCTTCACGACTCCGGACGGGCTGAAGGTCGGCGCCATCGTCGCGGTAAATGCCGTGGGCGACGTGTTTGATCCGGATACCGGACGCATTCTGGCCGGCGCAAGGATGCCGGATGGGTCGGGGTTCGTCCACGTGGCCAGGCGGATCCGAGAGTCCGGGTCCCTTCGGTTGGACACGCCGCCCGGCAATACGACCATCGGGGTAATCGTGACCAATGCGGGGCTGACCAAGACCCAGGCGACCCGCATCGCCCAGGTAGGGCATGACGGCCTCGCACGCGCCATCAATCCGGCCCACCTGCAGGCGGACGGAGACACCCTTTTCGCCATGGCTACCGGGACCTGGAAGGGCGACGTAAACCTGTCCCTGGTTTCCATCCTGGCCGCGGAAGCCGTCACCCGGGCCATCAT
>JAPOOT010000364.1 GCA_026713285.1 Gemmatimonadota bacterium
CCGGTCCTACACGGCGTGGTCCCGGTAAGCCTGTTCGAATTCTACCCTGGACAGGTCGCGTGTCCCGGCTTCGAAAACCAGACGACCCCGGTTCAGGATGGCGACGCGGTCGGCGGATTCCAGTCCGCGGGCCAGATCGTGGGTCACCAGCAGGATCGTCTTGTTCCGCGCGGTCAGGATCGTTTTCAGCATGACCAGCGCGTCCTGATCCAGCCCCGAGTAGGGTTCGTCGAGTAGCAGGACGTCCGGGTCGTGCAGCAAAGCGCGGGCGAGCGCCACCCGCTGGCGCATGCCGCGCGAAAGCGTGCGCACCGGACTCCCCGCCCTGTCATCCATGCCCACCGTGCGCAGCAGCTCTTCGATCCGCTCCTCGCTGTTTTTGATCCCGTACAGTTTCCCGTAGAACCGCAGGTTCTCCCGTACGGTCAATTCGTCGTAGAGATAGGTCTGGTAGGACAGCACGCCGATCCGTTCTCCCAGGGACTCGTCGCGGTCCCCGGTGATCACGTCTCCGTCCAGCAACACCTGTCCGCGGGACGGTCGGACGAGTCCGGCAATGATGCCCAGGAGGGTCGATTTGCCCGCGCCGTTGGGACCGAACAGCGCCAGGAAGGATCCCGGCGCCACTTCCATGTCCACCCGGTGCAATGCCCGGAAGCGGCCGTAGGTCTTGGTCAACTGGCGGATGCTGATGCCGGGCGCGGATAGATCACCCATCTCCGCTCCCGGGTTGGCGCAGCCGGAGCGCCCTGGCTTTAAGGCCGTCGCGGCGTGTGCGATAGGCGTCCTCGCCAAGTCCTCCAGCCTCAAACTGGTCGTCCAACGTGGCCAGGGCCTGGATGATCGCGGCGTACTTGCGCTCGTCTTCCGGCGAGAGATCTGCAGTGGCCGGGGGTTCGTCCGCCTGCTCGGGCTTGACGCGGATGCCCACGACGAGCCCGGCGGCGACGATGAGCACCACGAATCCCAGCATGCTCCACTTCATGACGTCCTGCCAGACCAGGATGCGGGGAAAGGCGACCCCCACCGACATGCCCCGCCCCACGCCCACGCGGTTCGACAGCAGCAGGTATTCGTCTTCGGCGATCTGCTGCACGCCGTCGTTGGTCAGGTTGGTGGCCGTCACGGTCTCACTGCTGGGTGAAACCAGTACCTGGACGCGGGCTACGTCATAGTCCATCTGCCGCGTGAACCGGTGATCGATGGACGCCCTGTCCACGTCGTAGGCGTACACGATCCGGGCGACCCCGGGGGAAATGGGCGCCGAGAAAACCAGGCCGCGGTCGGTGTGCTGAAGCCCGTCCACCATCGGCTGAAGTCCAAAGGCTTCGGCGGGGAGGGGGTAGACAAGTCCCATCCCCACGCCGGGCGGCGGCGCGAAGGTCAGGTTTCCCCGGTTCTCCACGACGATGATCTCCGTGATGGTCAGTACATCGGCATTGGCTTCGACGACCAGGTGGACCGCGCTGTGGACCAGGGCCGCGTCATCCGTCGTGATGTCGTACACCTGGAGCGGGACTTCCTGCCGTCCGGCGCCCGGTTCAAGAGGAATATGGCCTGTCAGGTAGGGCATCTCCAGGTACCGGGTGGCGACCACATAGTGAGAGCCGTCGGCCGCCAGCCCGGTGAATTCGTACCGGCCATCGCGATCAGTGACCACCCTTGCTATGGTTGCGTCCGGACCCTCTTCGGCGCTGTGATTCAGCAGGACCACCTCGTGCCCGGCCATCGGCAGGCCGGTGGTGCCGTTTACGACGGTGAGGCCGATGCTGCCCGTTTCCTGCGCCTGCGCGGGGCGGGCCGGCCAGAACCCGCAGACCGTCAGGGAGACAAGGGCCGCCAGGGCCGCATAATAAACAAAAAGCCCCGAAGGGCTGGCGTGAAGTTGATGTTTCATGAGATCAGTTCGCGTTCAGTTTTATACCGCACTGCGCACAGAATTTAGCTGTGGCGGGGTTTTCCGTTCCGCAGCCTTCGCACGCGATGCGCGTCAGTGAAGCGCCGCACTCGATGCAGAATTTCGCGGATTCCTCGTTGACTGTGCCGCAGCCCCCGCATGACTGGCCGCTCACGGGCTGCACAGGCCGCACGAGCTGAGCGGGCTGCTCCTCGGAGTTCTTCGTTACTTCAACGGGCGCTTCAACGACGGCCGCCCCGGGTTCCCTGCGCCGGCGGATCTCCAGCACCGCCTCCTCGATCTGTTCCTCTACAGGCAGTTCGCTGCCGGCGGTCCGGTCCAGTTCGTCCAGCACGTCGGAGGCTTCCTTCATGTACTCCTGCCGGAGCGTTTCGTGATCCTCGGCGGCCAGCTTGCCCATGCTGTAATCGATGTTCAACTCGCGGATGGACGAATAGATGAAGTCCTTCTTCTTCTGCAGGTCGTCCCGTCGGGCCCAGGCGGCCCAGGCGGACCGGGCGGACCAGGGGCGGCGGTCCGATCTTTCCAGCATTGGACTGATCATGTAGGCGAGTACGCCCAGTGCGAGCAGTCCGCACGCAAGCAGTGTCATAGTCCGGACCGGCTCCCCTCGTAAGCGCGCCGGCCGGACCGGCGCGGCGGCCGGTCAGGACCGGGGAAGCGGTTCCGGCGACTTCGGCTCGGTCTGCTCATACTGACCGTATCCCCCCTCGGCCTCGTACTTGGACGGACACTTGGCGTACAGTGTATGGGCGTTGAAGGTCCCATCCCGGGCGTATTCGCCCTCCACGACCACTTCGGAATCGTCCCTGAAGGTGTCGGGGACTACGCCGGTGTATACGACGGGGGCCTCGACACCGCCCTCGCGGGCAATGAAACGGATGCGCAAGGAGCCCACGTCACCGCGCTGGATCGACCCGTTCACGACCTTGCCGTGCAGACGCATGTTCTCGTCGTAGTCCACCTCGCCGGTTTCTACGGCGGCCTTCAGTTCACTCACCGTCAGGTAGTACATGGTCGCATCGGTCGCTCCGGTATAGATCAGGTAGCCGATGGCGGCGATCACCAGTCCGAAGCCTACCAGGAATTTACGCTGCTTCTTCCGCTTGCGGTTTTCCATAGCTTTTCTCCATGAATGCCCTATCCTGCGCGACCTCCGCAATATAGGCGATACGCCCGGTTCCGGCAAGCACTATTTGACCCGGAGTAGGCGCATGCAACTGCCCGTGAGCAGGGGTATTCGGGGCGTAAACACCCGCTCCCCGCACAGGCGCGCGCGCAGGCGAATGTGCTTGACACCCACCCCGGCCGCTCCTACCTTACGCCGGAGCTAATCCCGAAAAGAATCTCGGCCAGGGATCGTGGCGCCTGCCCCGTAACAGCCCGTAATCGCGCCCCTTTTCGTCTTACTCTTCAGGAGCATCATGACCGCATTCACGTCTGCCCACGACGTCATCCAGCGCTTCGAAGCCCAGGACTATATCTGCGGTCCCGATCTGGCTACGCCCGTCTTCCTCATGGAACGGCTCGAAAAGCCGTTGCTGGTCGAGGGGCCGCCGGGCGTGGGGAAGACGGAGATCGCCAAGATGCTGGCCGGCGCGCTGGGACGCCGCCTGATCCGCCTGCAGTGCTACGAGGGGCTGGACGAATCCAAGGCGCTCTATGAATGGGAATACACCAAGCAGCTGCTGTATACGCAGATGCTCAAGGACCGCATCGGCGAACTGCTGAAACAGACGGAAACGCTCGGCAACGCGGTGGAAGCGCTCAACCGGGAGGACAGCGCGTTCTTCTCCAGGCAATTCCTGCTCCCGCGGCCCCTGCTGGAGGCGATTCTCGCGTCGGAACCCGTCGTCCTCCTGGTCGACGAGATAGACCGGTCGGACGATGAGTTCGAGAGCTTCCTCCTCGAGGTGCTGAGCGACTTCCAGGTCAGCATACCGGAACTCGGCACGCTGACCGCGGCGCAGCGCCCCCTCGTGGTGCTGACGAGTAACGCCAACCGGAACCTGTCCGAGGCGCTGAGACGGCGGTGCCTGTATCTCTATATCAATTACCCCACCCTCGAGCAGGAGGTCCGGATCGTCCTATGCAAGACGCCGGGCATCGACGAGGACCTGGCGAACCAGGTCGTCCGGTTCGTCCAGAAAATCAGAACGCTCAACATGCGCAAGCCCCCGAGCATCGCCGAAACGATCGACTGGGCGCTGGCGCTGGTGGTCCTGAACGCGCGGCACCTCTCGCGAGACACCCTTTCCAGCACGCTGAACGTCCTGATGAAGGACCGCGAGGATATCGAACGGATCATGCGGGACGGCTACCATGATCAAGCGGCTGGTTGAGTTCGCCAGGACACTGAGACAATCCGGAGTGCGCGTTTCCATGGCCGAGACCCTGGACGCCGCCGAGGTGCTGCGGCACGCGCCGGTCACCGAACGGCCGGCCTTCAAGGCGTCCCTGCGGACCACCCTGGTCAAGTCCCACGAGGACATCCCCGCCTTCGACGAGGCCTTCGAACGGTTTTTCCTCGTCCAGGTGGGTGACGAAGCGGAAGAAACAGGCGACCCGAGCGGGGAGACCGAGGGTCCGCCCGACGGCCATCCCGACCTCGACGACATCCACGATGACGGGGAACAGGACACCCGGCGTTTCCAGGACGAACAGGGAGAGGCCATGGCCGGGGGAGGGGAAGGGGAGCCCGCGGACGGCGACGAGCCGGATGAATTGGAAGGTGAACTGGAGCGGATGCTCGCCCGCGTGCAGGTGGGTGAACAGGCGTCCGACGCGGTCACCGAGTCCGGCGCACAGCCGAACCGGCAGGCGGAAGACGTCGATCTCTACCAGGAACTGCCGCCGGGCGACGTCGAGAACCTGTACGAGGCGGTGGAGGAACTCGCCCGGAATCTCGTGACGCGCAAATCGCTGCGATTCAGGAAGTCGCGCCACGGCCGGGTCGACATCAAGAAGACGATCCAGCGGAGTTTTCGCACGGGCAACCTGCCCTTTCACATCATCTACAAGCACCGCAAGATCAAGAAGAACGAACTGGTCGTGCTGTGCGACGTATCGGGATCGGTCTGGGAGGTCGCCCGGTTCTTCATCAAGCTGGTCCACGAGATGCAGAACCAGTTCAGCCGGGCCCGCAGCTTTCTATTCGTGGACCGGATCAACGAGGTGACGGACGAGTTCGACAGCAGGCCCTTCGAAGATACAGTCGAGAACCTGAAGGACGACCACGCCCTTAATTTCTTCGGACTGAGCGACTTCGGCAGGGCCTTCTACCAGTTCCACGACGAACACCTCCTTTCCCTCTCCGGGAACACGGTGCTCGTCATCCTGGGCGACGCGCGGACGAACTGGTTCGATCCCCAGGACTGGGTACTGGGGGAATTGAACAAAAGGGTGCACCAGACGATCTGGCTGAACCCCGAACCCGTGCAGTACTGGGACACCGACGACTCCGTCATGTCCAAGTACAGCCCGCACTGCGATCACGTGCTGGAATGCCGGAACCTGGTCCAGCTTAAGGAAATCGGCGAACTGATCCTCAGGGCCTGACACCGATCGGACGGGTATGATGACACGTTTGAAAAACACGAATCGCGGCGTCCTCGCGGCGCTTTGCTGCCTGCTCGGCGTGGCGCTGTGGACGAATCGCGGCGCCGGTGATTCGGGTCACGACCTCTTCCTGCGCAACGACTTCACCTTCGGCCGGGTAGTATACCAGAACTTCGGGGGCTTCTACCGGGGCTTCGGTTTCGGGCGGTGGTCGGTGGATTTTCCGTCGGCGGATTCCAACGTGATCCGCGCCCTTCGTGCCACCACTACGCTCAAGATCAACGAACCGCAATCCGTGGAACTGACCGATCCCGAACTGTTCGATATTCCCTTTCTGTATATCCTGGAAGTCGGATCCCTGCAGTTCAGTCCGGAGGAGGTGGACGCACTGCGGGAGTACCTCTTGCGCGGGGGGTTCCTGCTGGTGGACGATTTCCACGGTTCGCGGCAGTGGGCGGTCTGGGAATCGCAGATCAAGCGGGTGTTTCCCGGGCGGGACATCGAGGAGATACCGGCGGACCACCCGATCCTGCACTGTTACTATGATTTCGACGCGTACCCCCTGGTGCCCGGGATCGCGGCGCTGTGGAACATGAACCACTACGAAAGGGACGGCGCCCTGTACGGCCACAGGCTGCGGGGGATATTCGACGACGGCGGAAGGCTCATGGTGCTGATGAACTGGAACGCGGACCTGGGCGACGGCTGGGAACACGCGGCCGATCCCGGGTATCCGCGGGAGTTTTCCGTAACCGCCTACCGCCTGGCCGTCAATTACGCCATCTACGCGATGACGCATTGATCCAGCCGGCCCGGGGCTTCCCGGAGCCGTCGAGTACCCGCTGTCTCATTCCTTATTCGTTGAATCAGCCGGCGGAGGACATCTGCCTGAGCGCGGAGACCAGCACTTCGACGGACCGGAGATACTCGTCCAGTACGATGTGCTCGTCCGGTGTATGGTCCAGTCTCGAGTCCCCCGGACCGTAGGCCGCGATCGGGCACCCCCATGCCGGGCCGAGGATGCACATGTCCGACGTGCCCGTCTTCTTCTTGAAGGTGGGCCGGCCCCCTTCCTGCCGGATGGCCCGCAACAGCGAACGGATCATCGGGGTGTTCTTCGGCGCGACGATTCCTACCAGCCGCCGGTCGCATTCGATCTCGGCGGGACCCGCCTGTTCCTTCACGAAGCCGATCAGTCCGTCGATGTCGTATTCCGGCGGCACGCGCATCGAGAAATAGGCGTCCACGCCTTCGGCCAATCCATGGTCGTAGGTATTGAAACGCCGCATTTCGAGCCGGGGAGACTCGAATTCGCTTTCGGTGGCGTGGGATGCGGCGCGGGACCGGAGCGCGTTGTAAAGATCTACGGCCCGGTCCCCCGCCCGCCGATGGTCGCCGGCGTGATGGGCGTTGGGCTGTTCGAGCCGGTAGTCGAAACCCACGAAACCCTTGTACCCGATGGTGATGCTGTCCCAGCCGCTCGGCTCGCCGATGAATACGTAGTCCGGCCGCATGCGGTCCACCAGGTGGAAGGCGCCCTTCGACGTGGGGCACTCCTCTTCCACGGCGCCGACCAGGGTGATCCGGCCTTTTTGGTGTTCCGTCAAACGGGAAAGGGCGGCGGCGAAGGCGGCCAGGGGGCCCTTGGCGTCCACGGCGCCCCGGCCGTATAGGCGGCCGCTTTCTTCGCGTATCGGAACGACGCCCGGTACGGTGTCGATATGCCCGACCAGGGCGATATGCGGTTCACCGCGGCCGACCTCGCCCACGGCATTACCCGCCTCGTCCACGTGGGCACGGATACCCCTCCGTTCCATCGACTCGACCAGGTAGGAGACCGCCTCGCTCTCTTGCGTTGAGGGACTGAACCGCTCGATAAGGCCCCGCAGCAGCGCGACGTCGTCGCGGGCGTCGCTCATTTCCCCTCCAGGGTCGGGGTCCGGCCGCGGCCGGCGCGACGCCGATCCGGGCTGTTTCCTTCCCCCCGTCCCGGGCCGGACCGGCCGGACGACGGGTTTTCTCCAAGGGAATCCAGAGATTCGCGCGTTGCCGCCACAACCTGGTCGATTTCCGCCCTGTTGATCGACAGCGGCGGCAGGAACCGCAGCACGGTATTGCCCGCGGGCAGGGCCAGTATACCCCGTTCCATGAGCCCGCGCAGCACGGGCGTGACCCGGCTTTTCAGCTCGACGCCGATGATCAGGCCCATGCCCCGTATCTCCCGTACGGCGGGGTGGTCCAACGCCTCGAGGCCTTCCCGGAAATACCCGCCGGCCTCCCTGGCGTTCTCGACAAGGCCTTCCTCGTCCAGCACACGCAGGGTCGCCAGTCCCGCCGCGCAGATCACCGGGCTGCCGCCGAAGGTGTTTCCGTGGGACATGGACGGGACGCCCTGGACCGATTCCCCGCAGAGCGCCGCGCCGACGGGCAGGCCGCCGGCCATGGCCTTGGCCAGGCAGAGGATGTCCGGCCGTATGCCGTGGTGCTCGCAGGCAAACATGGCGCCCGTCCTGCCGAACCCGGTCTGCACCTCGTCCACGATGAACAAAGCGCCCCGTTCCCTGCAAAGGGTCTCTACCCGCTTCAGGTACCCACCGTCGGCCACACGCACGCCGCCCTCGCCCTGCACGACTTCCAGGATCACCGCGCCGGTCTCCTCGCCGATGGCTTCCTCCATGGCGGCGAGATCATTGTATCTGACGTGGGAAAATCCGGGCACGAGGGGTTCAAAGGGGGCGCGGTACTTGGGGTTCCACGTCGCGCTCAATGCGCCGAAGGTGCGACCGTGGAATCCGCGCTGGGCCGCGATTACGCCGGGTCTTCCGGTGACGACACGGGCGAATTTCAACGCCGCTTCCACCGCCTCCGTACCGGAGTTGCACAGGAACAGCCGGTCGAGCCCCGCCGGGGCCGCCTCGACCAGGGCCGCGCCCAGTTCCGCGCGCACATCGTTGTAGAAGGAGTCCGGGCATATCGTGAGGCGGTTCACCTGCCGCGTGACCGCTTCGGCCACGGCCGGATGGCTGTGGCCAATGTTGGCGGTGCCGATCCCGCCGATGCAATCGATGTATTCCTTGCCGGCGGCGTCCCATACACGCGTGCCGCGGCCGCGGACGATCACCGCGTCGCGTTTCGGCAGGATGCCCATGGAAACGCCATTTTCCATTGTCTGGTAGTCTGTCATGTTCCCCATACTCCCCTCGTCGGTACCGGCGCGGACCGCCGATGTATAAACGATGTATATACGCCGATCGAGGACCGTTCGTTCTGCCCTCCGCGGTCACGGGTTACCCGATTACCGTGCCCTCGCCACGCAGCGCAGCCGTGACGGGTCCGGGTATCCTCCCGTCGCCCAGGATCACCTTTCCCACCCCGACTTCCAGCGCCTCTTTCGCGCCAAGCAGCTTCTTCTTCATGCGGTCCCGGGCGTGGGTCGCGATCGCCTCGTCTATGTCTTCACGGGCGAGGCGGGGGATCAGTGTGTCCTCGTCCTCGGCGTCCTCGAGGAATCCGGGCGTGTTGGAAAGGATGACCAGCCTGTCCGCCCCGAGGGCGTCGGCGATCACGGCGGCCGCGCGGTCACCGTCCACGTTGATGATCTCCCCCTCGTAGCTGATGGCCGGCGGCGTGATGACCGGCAGGTAACCCTGGTCCAGCAACGCGGTCAGCAGCGATACGTTCGCCTTCTCGACCCGGCCGGTATAATCGTTTCTCAGGACCTTCTTCCGGCCGTCCTCCACGATCCGGAGGGTGGGTTTCCGCCTGCCCTCGAGGAGGCGACCGTCGACCCCGCTCAGTCCGACGGCGTTGACGCCGAGCTGCTGCAGTTTCTCCACGATGCGCTTGTTCCGCTTGCCGCAATACACCATGTTGAAGATATCCAGCGTCTCCGGGTCGGTATACCGGCTCGTGTACCCGGAGGGCGACGTGACCATGCGGGGCGGCTTGCCCAGTTGTGTAGATACGGTGTTCAATTCGTCGGAACCGCCGTGCACCAGCACCAGCGGTTCGGTCTGCCGCGCGATGTCCTCCAGTACGTAGTCCAGATTGATGCCCCTGCTGCCTCCGGTCTTCACCACGATCATGCCGTGCCGCCTCCCTTAACCGCGTCCAGCACTTCCCGCCTGGGAAGGGCCGTCTGCGTACTGTCCGCCATGCGCCGTACCATGACGACGCCGTTTTTCACCTCTTCTTCGCCGATGATCAGGGTGTACGCGGCGCCGATCCGATCGGCCTGCTTCATCTGGGCCTTCAGGCTGCGGTCCTCCCACAGGGCCGCCGCGCCCACGCCGGCCGAGCGAAGTTCCTGCGCCAGGACCACGGCGACGTCCTTGGCCTCGGCGCCGAGATAGGCGACGAACACGGCGGGTTTCGGCACTTCCGGGGGTTCGATCCCCTCCTGCTTCATCGTGAGGATGATGCGCTCTATGCCCGACGCGAAGCCGATCGCCGGCGTTTCGGGTCCGCCCACCATCCGGATCAGTCCGTCGTACCGCCCGCCCCCGCACACCGCGTTCTGCGCGCCGATGCCCTCTGCCCAGACCTCGAACACCGTCTTCGTATAGTAGTCGAGTCCCCGGACCATGCGATGGTTGACCTCGTAAGGGCGGTCCAGGGCGTCCAGATACGACCTCAGCCGGACGAAGTGGTCGTCGCATGCGCCGCACAGGGACTTCGCAATCCGCGGCGCCCCCTCCGCTATCTTCCCGCAGGATTCCCGCTTGCAATCCAGAAGCCGCAGCGGGTTCTGGTCATAGCGGCGCCGGCAATCACCGCAGATCCCGTCCAGGCGCTGTTCGTACCAGGCTTTCAGCGTAGCGATGTATCCCGGCCGGCACGCGGGACACCCCGTGCTGTTCACCTGGAAGGACAGCCCCTTGATGCCGACGGCTTCGTAGATCTGCCAGGCGACCTGCATCACCTCGAGGTCGATGGCCGGGTCCTGGCTGCCCAGTACCTCCACGTCGACCTGGTAGAACTGGCGGAATCTTCCCGCTTGCGGACGTTCGTACCGGAAAGCCGGACCGATCGTATAGAGTCTCAGGGGCTGGGGCCTGCCATGGAGCTTGCGCTCGGCGTAGGCCCGGCAGATCCCCGCCGTGAATTCGGGCCGCAGCGTCATGCGCTCGTCACTCCGGTCGCGAAAGGTGTACATCTCCTTTTCCACGATGTCCGTAGTCTCGCCGACGCCCCGCTCGAAGAGGCCGGTCTGCTCGAAGACGGGCACGTCGATCCGCTCGTAGCCGTACAGTTCGCAGACCTGCCGGGTCATCTCGGACACGAACCGCCAGTAGGCCTGGTCCTCCGGCAGGATGTCATAGGTGCCTCTCGGTGCCTGGAAATTCATTTTGGTCTTCCAATACCGGTCTATACCGGTTCCTATACCGGATGCAGGCCCGGAAACTCGAGGCCCGTCCGTTCGTCCCACCCGTACATGATGTTGAGCGCCTGAACGGCCTGGCCGGCCGCCCCCTTGACCAGGTTGTCCAGCGCCCCCATGACCACGACGCGGTCGCTGTGCCCGTCCCGCTCGAACCCTACGTCGCAGAAGTTGGTGCCCGACAGGAATTTCGGATCGGGATAGCGGAACACGCCCTGTCGCTCCTTGATGATGCGAATGAAGGGCTCCCGTCCATAGGCCTCCCGGTAGATACTCCAGATTTCCCGTTCTGACAGGCCGTCGTTCACGAAGGCGTGGGTCGTCATCAGGATGCCGCGCACCAGTTCGATCGCCGTCGCGGAGAAATGGACCGAGGGCGCCTGTCCCCCGAAAGTCAACTCCTGCACGATCTCCGCCGTATGGCGATGACCCGTGGGCTTGAAGGAGCGCACCGCGCCGCTTCGGTCGGGGTGGTGGGTGGACCGGTCGGCCCGGTTACCTGCCGCGGAGGACCCGATCTTGCCCTCCATGTAGAGACGCGTGGGGTCCACCGCGCCGGCCCGCACCAGGGGCGCCAGCGACAGGATCGCCGTGGCGGCCAGGCACCCGGTGCACGCGACGTGCCCGGCGTCCCGTATCTCGTCACGGTACAGTTCGGCCAGGCCGTACACGAAGCGGTCCAGCACCTCAGGGTGCGCGTGTTCGTGTCCGTACCACGTGGGGTAGTCCGCCGCGTTCCGCAGGCGGAAGTCCGCGCTCAGGTCGATGACGCGGCCGCACAGGCCCGAAAAGGCGTCCCATCGTTTCATGGCCTCCCCGTGGGGCAGGCACAGGCACAACACGTCGCAGGGCTCCAGGTCGGCCATGGCGCTGAATTTCAGGTCCGTGACCCGGCGGAGGTTGGGATGGGCGCGTCCGACGGGCTTTCCGGCCTGCGATTCCGACGTCACCTGTTGGATTTCTATTTCCGGGTGGAAGAGCAGCAGCCGAAGCAGTTCGCCTCCGCCGTACCCGGACGCTCCTGCGATCGACACCTTGATCATGATCGGGCCACCTTTACCAGGTAGTCTATGATGCGCCCGGGAATGTCCACACCCGTCGGCCGGACGCTGTTGCGGAATTCCATGGTGTAGTTCACCTCGTTGACCAGGATCCCCTCGGGAGATTCAAGCAGGTCGACCGCCACCACGCCGCCGCCCACCGCTTCCGCCGCGCGGGAGGACAGCGTTCCCACGTCCCCGTCGACGGGACAGTCCGCGGTCGTCCCCCCCAGGGCGGTGTTGGTCTTCCAGTGATCCGAATAGCGGTAGACGGCGCAGATGGTCTCGCCGTCGACCACGAAGGACCGGATGTCCCGCCCGGGCTTCTCCACGTACTCCTGGATATAGAACACGGAGTGGTGATAGGATCCCAGGACCTCCTTGTGCTCCAGCACCGCTTCCGCCGCGTGACGGTCGTTGATGCGGGCTATCAGCCGTCCCCACGATCCGATGGGCGGCTTGAGCACGACGGGGTAACCCATGGTTTCCATCACCTCCAGCGCCGCTTCCGCCGTGAAAGCCACGCGCGCCTTCGGCGTCGGTACGCCGTGATCCACCAGCGCCATGGTCGTCAGGAACTTGTTCCCGCACACGCGGGCCACTTCGTAGGTGTTTACCGTCCTGATTCCGCTGGCATTCAGCATCTTGAGCGAGTAGAGCGCCCTGGAATGGTTGACGCACCGCTCCAGGATGACGTCGTGGTCGTACCGGTGGTTCTCCAGGTCGAAGACGATGCGCCGGTCGTCCATCCGGTCGAAGGCGACGCCCCGTTTCGCGGCCGCCTCGAAGAGCATCTTCTGTTCCGTGGATACGATGGATAGCAGCATGCCGATCTTCACGATGCCCTGCCTCCCTTCGTCACCGTATCCGCCACGTAGTCCATGATTTTGCCCGGTATATTGACCCCGGTGGCGTCCGACGCGTCGGAAAGGCCGGACGGCGGACCCATCTCCTGCACGTACCAGGCGTCCTTCGTGCGGACCATGTCCACCACCGCGACGCCTCCGCCGATGGCCTCGACGGCGGAGACCGCCAGGGCGTTCAACTCCTCCGTTACGGGTTCGTTCTCCATCAGGCCGCCGGCGGCGATGGTCCCGATCCAGTGATGGGTCAGCACCGAGACGGCGGCCACCGTCTCGCCACCCACCACGTACGCCCGTATGTCGTGTCCGGGCGCGTCGATGTGTTTCTGCATGAAGAAGATGGAATGATGGTACGCGCCGAGTATGCGTTTGTGCTCCAGGACCGTCGCCGCCGTATACTTGTCTCCTATGCGGGAAACGAGCTGGTCCTCGGGGCCCTCCGCGGGTCTCAATACGACCGGGTATCCCATGTCTTCCATTGCCTTGAGCGCCGAGTCCGGCGTATAGGCCAGGCGCATGTCCGGAACCGGGACGCCCCGCTCCCGCAACGCCAGGGTCGTCAGCAGCCGGTTGCCGTAGGTCTCCACCACGGACTGCCGGTTCACCGTGGGTATGCCCCAGTGGTCGAACACGGACAGCGCGTATACGGCCCGGTGGTGATCGACGCACCGTTCCAGCACCACGTCCAGGTCCATGTGCCGGCGGTCGAGTTCGAAGACCTGCCGGGAATTGTCGATCGTCGTCACGTCGAAACCGCGCAGACCCGCTTCGGCGATCAGCCGCTTTTCGTCCTTTCGGATCCGAGACAGCACAATGCCCATTTCCATGGTTCCCGCACCTTCTTCCTGGTCATGCCATACAAAAAAAGGAGCCGGCCTCTTCGCTCAATCGGAAGAGGAACCTGGCTCCTGTCAGTTCCCTTGGTCCGGTTATGCCCCGCAGGGGATCAACACGGACCGCGATGAGCGAACGAACGCAAATCACAATCATGGTATCCATGTTTATGTTTCATTCGTTTATTCATCGCCGTTTCCTGTTCTCGTTTGAACCCGCAAGGCGGGTGAGGGGCCTACTCTCCCCAGTCTTCTTCTTCTTCCGGCGCCAACTCCAGCTCCAGCGGACTGACGCTGATAACCTCGAGCTCCGCGCCGCATTCTTCACACTCCAGGATTTCGCCTTCCACGACATCATCGTTCACGTTGACAGCGGCGCCGCACTCCGGGCAGGTTCCCATGATATCCCCCGAATTACCTGGACAAATCCAAGAACTGAAACCCATTCCAGGGTCCTTTTACCCCATCGGGAAGGGCCCCGGTCCATCTGGAACGGTCGAAATATATGGCGCGGTTAAACCGTGTCAAGCGCTTTTATGAAGGATTTTCGTCCGTCTCCCCGGTGGATTCGTCCGCTTCGGCCAACGCCGATTCGTCGTCTTCCTCGCCGGGCGTAATCCTGGACACGTCGATCACCCGGTCCCCCTCGTCGAGGTTGATGAGCCGGACACCCTGGGTATTCCGGCCGATGGGTCGCAGGTCGCGGACAGGCAGGCGTATGATAAGGCCTTTCGTGGTGATAATCATCAGTTCGTCTTCATCGGAGACGGCGTGAATCGACACGACGGGACCGTTGCGTTCGCTGGTGCGTATGTTGCTCACGCCCTTGCTGTGCCGGCGGGTCAGCCGGTAGCTCCCGATGTCCGTCCGCTTGCCGTAGCCGTTTTCCGTCACGGAAAGCAGCGTGGTGTCCCGTCCGGACGCCAGCATGCCCACGACCCGGTCGTCTTCGCCGAGGCGAATGCCACGCACGCCCTGTGCGCCACGGCCCATCGTCCGGACGTCGCTCTCGTGAAAACGGACGGCCTGGCCATTCCGGCTGGCGATGACGATGTCGTTGTCGCCGTCGGTAAGCAGGGCCTCGATGAGGGCGTCGCCCTCGAGGATGTTCAGTGCGACGATGCCGTTCCGGCGGGGATTCCCGTAAGCGGAAAGAACGGTCTTCTTCACGAGACCACCCCGCGTGACCATCATGATGTAGTGGTCGTCGTCGAACGTCCTGATCGGCAGGAAGGCCGCAATACTCTCGCCCTGGCCGAGTTGCAGCAGGTTGACTACGGCCTTGCCACGGGCCGTGCGTCCGGCTTCGGGGATCTCCCACACCTTGAGCCAGTAACACTTGCCTCGGTTCGTGAAGAACAGGATGTAGGAATGGGTCGAGGCGGAGAAGAGGTGCTCCACGAAGTCCTCTTCACGGGTCTTCATGCCGGTGATCCCCTTGCCGCCGCGGTTCTGGCTGCGATAGGTATCCATGGGCAGGCGCTTGACGTAGCCGGCGTGGGAGATGGTGATGACCATTTCCTCGTCGGCGATCAGGTCTTCGATACTGAGATCGCCTTCGATGTCGATCAACTCGGTCCGTCTTTCGTCGCCGTAGCGTTCCTTCAGGTCGAGCATCTCTTCCTTGATGATCTGCATCCGGCGATCCAGGCGTGAGAGGATATCCCGGAAATCGGCGATCCGGGCGACCAGTTCGTTGTATTCTTCCTCGAGCTTGTCCCTCTCCAGTCCTGTCAGGCGCTGCAGGCGCATGTCCAGGATGGCTTCGACCTGGGCGCGGGACAGTCCGAACTCGTCCACCAGGACCTCCATGGCCTTCTCGCCGGTACGCGACCCGCGGAGAATTCCGATCACGCGGTCCACGTTGTCCAGCGCGACGCGCAGGCCTTCCACGATGTGGGCCCGTTGCTCGGCCTTCTCGAGGTCGAAGGTGGTCCGGCGCACCAGCACCTCGTGGCGGTGGTCGATGAAGTGCTGAATGCATTCCTTGATGTTCAGGACGCGGGGACGTCCGTCCACGAGCGCCAGCATGGTGACGCCGATGGTGGTCTCGAGCGGCGTCATCTTGAAGAGGTGGTTCAGTACGATTGTGCCCGGGATATCCCGCCGCACGTCGATGGCGATGCGCAGACCCGACCGGTCGGACTCGTCCCGTATATCGGTAATGCCCAGTATCTGCTTTTCACGGACGAGATCGGCGATCTTCTCGATCAGGCTGGCCTTGTTGACCTTGTACGGGATTTCCGTGATGACGATGGTTTCCTTCTCGCTTTGCTCATGAAGCTCGATCTCCGTGCGGGCGCGCACCTTGATCTTGCCGCGGCCGGTGTGGAAATACTCTTTAATCGCGTTGCGGCCGTATATGATCGCGCCGGTGGCAAGATCGGGACCCTGGATGTGTCCGGCGATCTCATCGATCGTGATTTCCGGGTTCTCGATCACCGCCACCATCCCGTCCACCACCTCGCTGAGGTTATGGGAAGGCAGGTTGGATGCCATGCCCACGCCAATACCGAGCGACCCGTTGCAAAGCAGGTTGGGGAACTTGCCCGGAAGCACCGTCGGCTCGTCTTTCGACTCGTCGTAGTTGGGCATGAAATCGACGGTGTTCTTGTCGATATCCTCCATCATCTCGATGGCCAGGCGGGACATCCTCGATTCGGTGTACCGCATGGCGCCCGGGGGATCGCCGTCTATGGAACCGAAATTCCCCTGTCCGAAGACCATGGGGTAACGCATGCTGAATGGCTGGGCCATCCGCGCGAGCGTGTCGTATACGGCCAGGTCTCCGTGGGGATGGTAATCCCCTATCGTCTGCCCGACGATTTTGGCACACTTCCGCGTGGGCCGACTCGGGGTGAGGTTCAGGTCGCGCATCGCCACGAGTATGCGTCGCTGGGACGGTTTGAACCCGTCGCGGACGTCCGGAATCGCCCGTGACAGGTTCACACTCATGGAGAAGTCGAGATAGGAACTCTTCATCTCGTCTTCGATGAAGATCGGCTGAATATTGTCGTGTTGTTCTACCGCCATGCTTTCCCCTTGAACTTGTTATCCCGCGTTCCGGGCGCGCCAGGCAAGCGCCGGTATCAGTGCAGGTCCAGGTTGTTGACCAGGAGGGCGTTACGCTGGATGAATTCGTTTCGCGCGGCCACGTTGTCGCCCATCAGGATCGTGAAGATCCGGTCCGCCTCCACCACGTCGTCCAGGGTGACCCGGAGCAGCGTGCGGGTTTCGGGGTTCATCGTGGTCTGCCACAGTTCTTCGGCGTCCATCTCGGCCAGCCCCTTGTACCGGGAGATGGTGGCGCCTTCGCGTCCCACGTCCAGGACGGCGTCGATCAGGTCGCCGACCCCTTTGACGCGTTTCTCGGATTTCTCCGTGCTGACTACCATCTCGTTGTCGAGGACGTCCTCCAGCCGGCCGCAAAGCTTCCGAAGCCTGCCGTACAGGGAGGGATCCAGGGCTTCCTCGACGGGATCCAGGGAGGCCGGATCGCCGCCGGGTTCTTCCTCGCCTTTCCTTGCTTCCGCCCGGTCCCGCACTTCCCTTCGGTATTCGTCGTACAGGTCCCGGTCTCGGAGCATATCCAGGATGCGGCCGCGCTTCATCCCCGTCTTGACCAATCTTCCGATCTGCTCTTCGAAATCTATCATCTCGCGGAGATGGGCCAGCAGCTTGTCTTCGGTGAGCGAGTGTCCATTGCCGTCAGCGTCCGCCCGGTGCACCCGGGTGCGGTCCACGCTCTGGTTCAGAAGGTATTCCCAGAGCTCCCGGTCGTTCTTGAGGTAGTCCTCGCGGCGCCCCTTGCGAATACGGTAGAGCGGCGGCTGGGCGATCAGGACGTGGCCGTGTTCCACCAGCGGACGCATGTAGCGGAACAGGAAGGTCAGCAACAGCGTGCGGATGTGCAGACCGTCATGATCGGCATCCGCCATGATGATGACGCGTCCGTAACGCAGCCGGGACAGGTCGAAATCGTCGTCTATGCCGACCCCGAGCGCGGTGATGATGGGCTGGAGCTTGTCGTTGCTAAGCACCGTGTCTATACGGGCCTTCTCCACGTTGAGCGGCTTTCCCCAGAGAGGCAGGATCGCCTGGAAGGTCTTGTCGCGCCCCGATTTAGCCGTGCCGCCGGCCGAATCGCCCTCGACGAGGTAGATCTCGCAGGCCATGGGATCCTTCAGGGTACAGTCGGCCAGCTTGCCGGGGAGGGTGGTGTTTTCCAGCGCGCTCTTCCGGCGGGTCAATTCGCGCGCCTTGCGGGCGGCGTCTCGCGAAATCGCCGCCTGGATGCATTTTTCGATGATTTTCTTTGCCGTGGCCGGATGTTCTTCCATGTACACGGAAAGGCCTTCGCCGACCACCGACTCCACCACGCCGCGTATATCGCTGTTGCCGAGCTTCTCCTTGGTCTGGCCCTCGAACTGGGGATCGGGAATGATCACGCTCACGATGGCGGTGATACCTTCCCGCGTGTCGTCGCCGGTTATAGGCACCTTGAGGTTCTTCAGCAGGTTGTTCCGTTGGGCGTAGTTGTTGATGGAACGGGTGAGGGCCGTCTTGAATCCCACGAGGTGGAAGCCGCCCTCCGTAGTCCGCACGGTGTTGGCGTAGGTGAAAATGTTTTCCTGGTAGCCGTCGTTGTACTGAAAGGCGATGTCGATCTGGTTGCCGTCCCGTTCCTGCCGGATTCCGACGGTATCATGGATGGGCGTCTTGTTCTCGTTCAGGTACTCGACGAACTCGACAATGCCGCCCCGGTACTCGAAAACGCTGGATTTGCCCTTGATCTCATCGTGCAGCTCGATACGCATGTGGCGGTTCAGGAACGCCAGTTCGCGGAAGCGGTGGGCGATGTGGTCGAAATTGAACTCCGTCGTGTCGAAGATCTCATCGTCCGGCTTGAAGGCGACGGTCGTCCCGTTCTCCTCCGTCTCGCCCCTGATCTCCAGGTTGCAGACGGGAATGCCCTGCTCATAGCGCTGGTAGTACACCTTCCCGTCCCGGCGCACCTCCACGACGAGCCATTCGGAAAGGGCGTTGACCACCGACACGCCTACGCCGTGCAGGCCCCCCGAAACCTTGTAGGATTTGTTATCGAACTTCCCGCCGGCGTGCAGCATGGTCATGACGACTTCCACGGCCGGCCGGTTCTCCGTGGGGTGCGTTTCGACCGGTATGCCGCGGCCGTTGTCGATCACGGTGATCCGTCCGTCTTCTTCGATGTACACCTTGATCGTATCGCCGAAACCCTGGAGGTGTTCATCGATGGCGTTCTGCATCACTTCTTCAACGAGATGATGCAGGCCGGTGGAGCTGGTGCTCCCGATGTACATGGCAGGCCGCTTGCGAACACCCTCGAGTCCCTTCAGGACCTGGATATTTTCCGCTTCGTACTGATCGGTATCCGGGGTGCCTGGGCCCACGTCCGGGTTTTCCGGCTTGTTTTCCTGTGTTTCTGACATCGATTTTACCTTCTGGAATTGGTGAATATGATGTCCCTGACCAGGGGTCTGCCGAAAGACTGTTCAAGTCGATTCAGAATGTCCGGCTTCATGTAGTGCAATTCCTGGCTCCAGGTGGCGCTGTCACACTCCACGAACAACTTTCCGCCGTCGAAGAAGACCGCCCGCGCGTGCACCGCAATGCGGTCCCCGACCACCTGTGCCCACCGGTCCACGGCCTGCTGTTCCTCCAGCCTGCCTTCCATGCCGAGGTTTCTCACCAGTTTCCCGATGGCATCGCCGAGGGTCGTGGTCTTCTTGATCCGTGTCATGCCCGATTCTCAGTCATAAGGCGTCACCGCGCCTTCGTGGACGCGGAAACGGGTAATCCCGCGCCGGTAGTCCCCGATATCGCTTTCTTTGGCCGTCGTAATGAAGGTCTGGCCGTACGTGGGAACCATTTCCATCAGGCGGCCTGTCCTGGCGGCGTCGATCTCCGCGAAGATGTCATCGAGAAGCAGCAGCGGGGGGGCCTGCAACTGGCGCCAGAGAAAGCGGGCTTCCGCGAGCTTCAGGGCCGTCGCCGCCGTCTTGTGCTGCCCCTGGGATCCAAATGTCTGCAGCGACACCCCATTCATCCGGATGGACAGGTCGTCCCGGTGCGGCCCCACCTCCGTCATGCCCCGCGCCCGTTCCCGGGACGCGGCACGGTCCAGCGCCTCCTCGAAGGCGGCCTCTATACCGGCCAAGGCCTCGAAATCGAAGGATGGCGCATAGCCGATCTCCAGTCGCTCCGTGTCTTCACTGACGGAGGCGTGAATACCCGACGCTTCATCCTTCAGGTCCGCGATAACTTCCACCCGTTTCCTCATGATGCGGCTGCCGAGTGC
>JAPOOT010000218.1 GCA_026713285.1 Gemmatimonadota bacterium
CCGGCATTAAGATCCTGGAGCTGCTCATCGACGCGCAGGACTGGAGCGACGACCCGCGTAAGCGCGGATCCGTGGGCATGAGTCCCATGCACCTTAGCTTGTTGTTCTTCGGGGTGCCGGGTTTTATGACCGAAATACGTTGATTAGACCATTGTTGATTCCCGGCCTATTGGTTACCTTGAAAACAACTCCCCTCGTTCGTCGGTAACGCGAATCGACGAGTCCACATCTTGATTCGTCCACGGAGGCACAACGTGTACGTCCGCCTGCTCCTGACGATCGCCGCACTATCGCTGAGCCTCCCCGGCCATTCCCAAGCCCAGGTTGTCCTTTCGGAATCGGGCGCAGCCGTTGACAACCTCTCCGCCCTAGACGCGGGCAAATCACTCTATCAACAGGCACGCTTCGACGCAGCCCTTGAACGCCTTCGGCAGGCGGTGCGCGAGGACGGAAGATCTGCTCACGCCCGTTATTGGCTCGGTATGGCCTGGTTTGCCCTCGGAAACAATGACGAAGCATTGAAAGCATTCCGACGGGCAACACAACTGGACAAAAAATGGGCACCCGGTCACGTTGGTATGGGCATGGTTTACATGAGCTTGCCCAACAGGCGCCTGGATGCCCGTAAATCATTTCGAAAGGCCGTCGAGGCGGATCCTGAGAACGCGGACATACACTACTACCTGGGCATGACCTACATGGACCAGGTCCGCACGAGCCGTCTGATCGGCAGCGAAAGGGACGGGCGAAGGTATTTTCTCAAGACCGTGGAACTGAACCCCGTTCATCCGGACGCCTACTTCCAGCTCGGCCGCTGCTATGACAGTCCGCCCGAGCCGGAACACGAAGAAGCCATATCCGCCTTTATCCACCAGTACCGCGTCAATCCCAAACATACCGAATCTCTGCTGCGGTTCGCGAACGTGAATCATCGTTCAGCACGATACGATCTCGGCGCGGAAGAACTCAGAGTACTTATACGGGAACTTGGAGAGAACACACCCACGAGGATCCGTACCATGATGGCGCAATTCGACGTGCTTAGCCTCGCGTCGAAGCAGGAGTTCGGGCAATTGCACGCAGCCCTCGAAAATTACGTCTCAATGCTGGATACGAATGAACAGGCGGTATATCGGGATCTGCAACATGTCGCGCCACCGGAAGTCCTGAGAGCATGGGAGGAAGCAACGGGGCCGGAACGCGACGGGTTGTGGCAGGCCTTCTGGAACGAGCGGGACGCCAACCCGGCCACGATCGAGAACGAGCGCCTGGTGGAGCACTACCGGCGCGTGATGTACGCCCGGGTTCATTTTTCCGGGGGACAGAAGCCCTACGACCGCAGGGGCGAAATCTACATTCGCTACGGTGCGCCTGACGACCGGCAGCGCTTCGTGTTTCGCCACTTTGAGGATCCCGAAATCTCCCATTTGCTTACCGGGAATCCGGCCGTGGACGCGATTCGCGAACAGAACCTGCTGACCGGCTACAAGTTGCAACTGCACGACAGCGAGCTGCCGTTTCCGCTGTTCGAGGCATCCAGGGCGGTAACCGAGTCGGAAGGTGTGTGGATCAATGCGCGGGCCGGGATGGAAACTCAGCCTGGCTATGTCGTTGAAAGCTGGGTGTACGTACCACACTCCCTGGAGTTGTTCTTCGTGGACACCTTGAAAGACGGAAAATTCGACTATCCGCTTCAGACCGTCAGTAATTTCACCGGGGACATGGTGCGTCAGGACCAGTTCCACCCCCGCCGCCGTTCCGCCGAACTGATCGCCCGCAGTCCCACAGACTACCGACACGACTTCGGCGGAGATCCTCTCGAATACGCTTTCGACGCCGTCTCCTTCCGCGGGGACGGCGGCGTAACGGAGGTGGATCTCTCCTACAGCATACCCGTCTGGCAGTTCGGCGACATCACCGACGATAAGGGCGACCGGACCTGGCTGGACAACCAGGTTACCCTTCGCGACTCGATCCACACACCTGCCTTCTCCCGCAAGTTCCGGTTCGGACCCGTTGCCCGGCCCGAACGCAAACTGGGCAGCCAGGAGTTTCAGGGAGCCGCGTATACGCTGGCCGCGAACCTGGTTATGCCTGCCGGTACTTTCACGGCTGCTGTGGAAATGCGGGACGAAGCCACGAAACGGGCAGGCGTTTACAAGAAGCCGGTATCCTTCTCCGACTACCGCGGCAACGGCCTGCTCATCAGCGATCTCAAGCTATCGACCGGAATCACGTCTGCGACGACGGCGGGGCCCTTCGTGCGCAAGGGACTGAACGTCGTGCCCAATCCCGGACGGCTTTACGCTCGGGGGCAATTGGTTTACGTGTATTACGAGGTGTACAACCTGGGTATGGATGAGGGCGGCCGCACTTCCTACGAGACGCTCTACGAAATCACGCCCCTGGGCATGCCCGCACTGAGGAACCGCCGGGCCAGAAGGCCGGACGACATGCAGACGGTGATGTCCTTCTTCGAAGGCGAGGGGACCACACCGGAAGAGGCGGAGTACACCGCCCTGGACACCACGGATCTCGAGGCCGGGGAGTATGTGCTGACCGTGACGCTGACGGACCGCGGCGCGGACAAGTCCGTCACCAGGTCGGTCAACTTCATGGTGGTGGTGCAGTAGAGAAGCGAGTTCTCCGGAATGCAGCGGAAAGCGTACCTTAACAGCGAATCGCACAGGACCAGCGAACCACCTGAACACAGCCAGGGCGCGTCCGGTAATGCGACAGGATGACGGAATCTGTTCGCCTTACCGGCTATTGCTCGATTTCGACGGTCTTTTCTTCACCCGCTGCCAGTTCAAGCACCGGATCAAACCCCACATCGCCCGCCTCTCCCAGCCGCAGCCGCGATAGTGCAAGCGCGCCGTGCAGGACGCTCAACTCGGCCTGCAGTCCTTCACCGTTACGCGTCACCACGCACACGCCCCACGCATAGCCGTTCGACCAGAAGTACCTGCCCGGATGGTCGGTCAAGGTCATGGTCTTCGTGACCGCCGAGTAGTTAAAACCCGTCAGCGCAAGGTGTGCAGCCCATGCGGCCATGGCCCGGGCGTAGTGATGGCCGCACTCGGCTTCGTCGAAGGGATTACGCCGCCGTCCATCGTACCGGTCGCGGATGTCCTGGATGCACGAAATACCCTCGTCGGCCATGCCCTCGTAGATCATGCCGATGGCCGCGATGTATTCGAAACCGGTCATGACTTCGGTGAAGTACGAGAAGGGATTATCGGGCCGGTCCTTCGGGTAGGACGCCATGAGCAGGGCCGATTCGTCGCCGAGGACGTAGGAGCGCATGACGTTCGTGTGCGCGTGGAAGTCCTCGAGCCGGTTGTACTTCAGGATGCTCTGCAGCGAACTACGGACCTTGCCGGAATCGGCGAGGTATCCCAGGCCGCAGACATGGGCCATGTACTGGCCGACGAGCTGGTCCACCAGGCAGCCGGAACCGAGTTGGTAATCCGGATCCCCCAGATCCTTCGGCCCCATCCCCACCGTCAGGCCTTCCGCTACGTCCTCCGCCCGCTCGGGCGCACGGATCTCGTGTTCGTAGTACTCCCCGTTGAAGAGGTTCGCGTCGGTCCAGGAGCGACCGCGCTCGTACAGGTCCCGGCATTCCCGCGCGAAGTCGCCGTCCCCGAGATAACGGGCCATCTCCTCCGCGGCCCGGAGTGCGCCCAGGTACCAGAACTCCATCTGGGGATTGGGACCGAAGTACTCGACGTCCATGGTATTGTGCTGGCAGCCTTCCATGACGCCGTCGCAGTCGGCGTCCCACCCGCCGGGTATCCAGCAGAACGACAGCGCCTTCTTGACCCCCGGCCATAGCGCCCGAAGCTGCTCGTCGTCACCCGACAGCTGCCAGTCGCGGTACATCTTCATGACGCAACCCATCTGGCCGTCGGCCGCAGCGCGATTGAAGTTGCGGGCCCGGGCCAGCGGCAGCCAGACGCGGAAGCTCATCAGGCCGTTCTCGTCGGTGGCGTGGGCAAATTCCACGTCGCGCATGGTCTGCGTCAGGTCGCCGAAGAGGAAAGCCGTGGACTGCTCGTAGTTCCATACGTGGGTGCAGGAGCCCAGGCAGCACCCCGCCTCGTCGTGGCATCCCTCCCAGCCGTAGAATCGGCCGTCGGGCGTGCGGAAGCAGGTCTGGCTCCGCAGCGTGCTCAGGTTGAACAGGGCCGCTTCCTTGACCACCTCCGGCAGGTCCGATCCGCAGAACGCCTCGACGAACCGGAGCGTATCCGCTTCCAGGCTTTCCAGTTCGGGCACGACCTGCTCCACCACGTCCCAGGCGTCCTCGAACCGCGTCGTATAGTAGTTCCCGATCCGGTCTCCCGTGTCACAGCAGTCGTCGCCGCCCGCGCAGCAGTCACTGTTGTCGTCGCAACAGTCGCCGCTGCTGTCGTCCCCGTCCTCGCAGCAGCCCTCATTGCGCTCGCAATCGTCCGGACCGCCGTCACAACAGGCGTTTTCTTCGGTGGTCTCCGTATCACCGCCGACGG
>JAPOOT010000283.1 GCA_026713285.1 Gemmatimonadota bacterium
CCGTTCGAGGGTACGTTCGTCGCCGGTTCCGACATGGCGGGCGACGTGTTGGCCACGGGGTCGGGGGTAGAGCATCTCCGGCCGGGCGACCGGGTGGTGAACGCGCCGTTCCTCGACTGGCCTGCCGGCAGACTCACCCCGGACGGTATGAAGACCCTGGTCGGAGCAGGTGGCGTGGACGGCGTCCTGTGCGAGCGGGTGCGCTATCCCGCGGCAGCCCTGGTCCCCATGCCGTCCCATTTCACCTACCACGAAGGCGCGACGCTGCCCATTGCCGGTCTGACCGCCTGGGCCTCGGTCGTGTCACAGGGTCGTGTATTGGCCGGGGAGTGGGTCCTGCTTCACGGAACGGGCGGGGTTTCCGTGTTTGCCGCCCAGCTGGCCAGGATCGCGGGAGCACGGGCTTTGCTGACCACGTCTTCCGAAGAGAAAGCCGGCAGGATGAAGGCAGCATTCGGCGTGGTGGAGACTTTCGATTACCGCGACGACGACTGGCCGGAACGGGTCCGGTCTTTCACCGGCGGCACGGGGGTCGACCTGGTCGTGGACGTGGCCGGCGGCCAGACCTTCGCCAATTCCCTCAAGGCCTGCGCGCTGCATGCCCGGGTATCGCTCGTGGGTATCCTCGACGGTTTCGAGACCCGCCTCAATCCCTTCGATATCATCGGCCGTCAGATCCAGGTGCGCGGGATATACACTTCTTCTGCCGAAGACCTGCGCGACCTCGCAAGGGCCTGCGAGGCGTCGAAGCTCAGGCCCTGCATTGACCGCGTGTTTCCCTTCGACGAAGTTCCCGCGGCCTACGATTATCTCGAATCCCAGCGGCACATCGGAAAGATCGTGTGCGCGATGCCCTGACGATTCCACCGGGCGTCACCGGTAATGCCCAAGACCCGCGAAATGATCGCTGGCGGAAAACTCGTCACGTATAAGCTCGTCGCGAAATGATCGCTTGACATATTGCACGTCGCGGAATCGCTCGCTACGTAATATCCCCCCTGGAAAATCGCTCGCAGAACACTGCGCTTAACGGGATTTCTCGTGGTAAGTCGCCCGCGGAACACTAACTGCTGAAATCGCCCGCTTGAAAATCAGAGGAAACTCAGGAAGCGTTTCCTGTCGTTGACCCGTCCGATGCAGGCCGCCTGTTCGTATCCGGCGTCGCGAAGCTGCTGGATCACCACATCGATTATGGATGATGGTACGCCGGCCAGAAGGCCTCCCGATGTCTGGGGATCGTAGAGGATGACGTCTGCTACGCCGGTTTCGGCCTCGACTTTCCACCTCTTCTGTAGATGTTCCCGGTTGGACGGCGCCAGCGTGCTTTCCACGCCGGCCGCAATACACTCCTCGGTGCCCGCGTAACGGGGTATACGGTCTATTTCGATTTCCGCGCCGGTGCCGCTGGCCTCGAGCATTTCGGTCAGGTGGCCCGCCAGGCCGAAGCCGGTCACGTCGGTGACTGCCGGAATCCCGGCCTGCTTGAGGATGCTCGCCGCTTCACCGTTGGATTTCAGCATGCCCTCGAAGACCTCGTCGACCCAGCTTCCCTTCGCCTTCAGGTGCATGTCGGCCGCGAGAATGACGCCCGTGCCGACGGGCTTGGCCAGGATGATCCCGTCACCGGGACGCAGTCCGCCCTTTCTGAACACCGAATCGATTTGAGTCAGGCCGTTCATGGTCACGCTGACGGCCGTTTCAGAGCCTTCGCTGGTATGGCCGCCCAGGAGCGTGATCCGCAGGCGCCGCGCCTCTTCCGCGATACCGCCCATGAGCTGTCTCAGGTCGTTCGCCACGAGGTGTTTCTCCGCGTAGGGCAGGGTGACCGTAACGAGCGCCGAATGCGGTTCGGCCCCCATGGCGTACAGGTCGGACGCGGCGTGGACCAGGGCGATGCGGCCGAAGAGATGCAGGTCGCCGGTGAAGGCGCGGAATCCGTCCACGGTCTGCACCAGCGACCGGCCCGGAGGTATTTCCAGGAGCGCGGCGTCGTCGGCGTCATGCAGGCCGATCCGCACGTCCTCCCGGTCGAATACCTCCAGTTCATCGAGAACGCCGGTCAACACGGTCGAACCGACCTTGGCGCCGCATCCTGCACAGCGCATGGCGGCCTCGTCCGCGGTCTCGTCCGCGTCTCTGCCAGTTTCCTTACCGGAGGGCGGTGAATCGCCGGCTGGCTCCATGGGCGGCAGCAGCGAGGGTTCGAACTTCCGCATCCACCGCCGGTCGATCCAGTCCTTCAGACGCCATACCCACGCCCCATGGAAAGAAATGTGGCGCCGGCTCGCGACGGCGTTCCGCGTACCGGTCATAAGCAGTGCGAGCGCCGAGGCCTGGGGCCTGAACGGAACCAGGGGACGCTTCTCCAGCCATGCGTGGATATTCCGTGCGAGAATTGGCCCTTCCCGGACGGCGTATACCCCCGATTTGGGCAGGGGGCGCGACTCGAACTCGATGCAATCCCCCGCGGCGAAGACATTGTCGTTTTCCATGGCCTGCAGCGTGGGGCGTACCCGGATGAAGCCGGCGGCGCTGGTGTCCAGATTGGCCGTGCGCAATAGGTCGGGCGGCGCTCCGCCCGTGGCCCAGAGCAGGAAATCGCAGGGGAGGGACGGCCGATCCTCGAA
>JAPOOT010000192.1 GCA_026713285.1 Gemmatimonadota bacterium
CTTTTTCACGGTCTCGAACTGATCCTCGACCGCAGAGGGCCTGCCCAGCAACCGGTCGCTGACCATGCGCGCCGCCACCGTGGCGTAGGCGTTGCCCCGGCCCGTGAAACCGGCGACGATGTGGACGCCCGGCGTTTCCGTCTCGCCCACAAACGGGCTGCTGTCGTAGGAGAAGCCCATGACGCCGCCCCAGCGGTGGGAGCGCTCGAGTGCGGCAAGGTGGGGGAAGGTGCTGTTGAATGCCCGGTCGTTCGACCGCTGTACCGCACGGGTGGGTCTTTCCTTGTAACCCCTGTACGTCCGGATCTGCCGGCCCCTGCGCCTCAGAAAATGAAATCCCCGTTCGGCGCGGATATGGTGATTGCGCCCACCGCCGAAGAGCAGCCGGCCGCCTTCTCCAGGTCCGTCGTGCAACTGGCGCCAGAATTCCCATCCGTCGTTGGCGTAGAAGACGCCATTGAACAGCCGTTCCGAAACGGGCTCCGTCGTGAAGACCTGTCCACGGTGGGGGATGATGCGCCGTTCGTACCGGGCATCGAGCTGGGGCGTGTACGCGTTCATCCCCAGCAGCACGTGCTGTGTCCTGATCCTTCCGCCTGGCGTGTGGACCACGAGGCCGCCGGGTGATGAAACGCCCGAGCCGGTCCTTGAAACCGCCGAGACGCCGCGTCCACCCGAGACGCCGCGTCCACCCGAGTCTCCGCGTCCACCCGCGTCTCCGCGTCCATTCCCGTCCGCCCCGCGTCCAATTCCGCCGGCCCCGCGCCGCTCGATTGAGGTGACGGGCGTGTTTTCGAAGAACCGGACGCCCAGTCCGCTTGCGGCGCTGGCGAGGCCGCGCACGTACTTGACCGGGTGGAGTTCGCCGTCGAACTTGTTCCACAGGGCACCGGCGAGCTGGGGACTGTGCTTGATGTCGTAGAGCCCGTTCTCGTCCAGGTACTCCACGTCGAAACCATCTTCCCGGAGCAGGTTGTACGATCGGACGATCCGTTCCAGGGGATCCGCGTGAGAACCGCGGTCCGGCCGCTTCATCGCCATCACGTAGCTGCCGTGCCGGTAGTAGTCGCACTGTATTTCGTACTTCGCCATGAGACCGGCCATCAGATCATGGTTCTCGAGAGCGATCCGCCACGCCTCCCCGGCCATCCTCCTGCCGTCCGCTCCGTACAGATCCGTCAATTCTTCCACGGCCTCGACGTAGTACTCGTGGGTCCCGGCCAGCATGAACCCCCCGTTTCGGCCCGTGGCCCCCGAGGCGACCTCGCGCCGTTCGAGCACGGCCACGCGCGCACCGCCTTCGGCCAGGAACAGGGCGCCGGTCACCCCTGTCACGCCGCCGCCGATCACCACGACGTCCACATCGAGTTCGCCCGACAGGGGCACCGAAGGTGTGTAGGGCATGTCCAGCCAGTAGGAGTCACGGATCATGGGGTGGTTAACCAATCTTGGATATCGCTTTCATAAAATGGCCGTGGTGAACTCAATCTGCTGGTAGTTTACGAGATTTCGAACTGATTTCCGACTGTTACAGGATAAGGCGTAGTATTCCTCTGCGTCAAGGGCACGACATCGAATGGACCGACTATGCGAGGTCGGATAGTTTATCGTTGTCATAATCTATTGTATTCCACAAAGGTATTCCACTAAGTTCAGGTATATATCTGGTTTTAACAATACCAGGGAAGTTAAGAGAACTCATCAAGGACCTGGAGAGCGCAGGATTCATCAATAGGGGTGGTAAAGGCAGTCACAGGAACTACGAACATCCGAGAGGAATGCGCGTTGTAGTTTCAGGCAGTCCCGGCGATGACGCCAAACCCTATCAAGAACATGAAGTAATAAGGAAAATCGAGGAGTCGCACAAATGACCAGGCGCGTGAAGTACATCAAGATTGTCGAGTGGTCGGATGAGGACGGATGCTTCATTGGCTACTGTCCGAACATCATCGGACCGTGTTGTCACGGCGATGATGAGATCGAAGTATACCGGGAGCTTTGCCAGATCGTCGATGAATGGCTGGAGATTGCTCAGAAAGAAAACAGGGAACTGCCACCTCCCACGACTGGCCGGCATCTCGCCGAGTTGTTGACGACCGTCTGAACCCGGTCATTTCAAAGAGTTTGCGGGACGTTCAACAACCATGATTTTGGCAGCGAGGTTGTTTGGGGTCAGGTGCGATGAGCGTACTTGGTTTTCCCGGCGGAATAGATGGCCGCGATGAGGAGTAAATCCGTTGGTTCGTAGACCATGGATGGACGTGACAATCAAGGCCGCGCTGATTGGCGCCGCAGTTCTGGTATATCTGGACCTGAAAGCCGAGATCAGATCTGTGCGGGTCGACCTGGGAACCAGGATCGACAGGTTGGAAACCAGGATGGGAACCAGGATCGGCAGGTTGGAAACCAGGATGGACAGGTTGGAAACCAAGGTGGACGGGTTGGAAACCAAAATCGACGAAGTACGGGGATATCTCAGGTTCGATGTGACCGATCCAAACGAAAATCCGCCTCCCACGGACGTGAAGCAATAGCCTTCCTCAACCGGAGAAATCGGGGAATCGTGACAGGCTCGTCGACCCCGTCTCATACCTCCAGGACGGCGGCCAGGGTCTCCCCTTCGTGCACGCGGTTGTAAGTCCGCAGGACCAGCACGTGACCGGACTGCGTGCACACGATTTCCTCCCGCCGGTCACCCAGCAAGTCGGTGACCACGCCGAAAACGTCTCCCGGCTCGACGCGGTCCATCAGTTCCACCCAAGGCTCGAAGAACCCGGAAAACGGTGACGGATAGTTCAACTGTATATGGCCCGCGCCTTCCCGGTCGTCTTCCACCGTATGAAGGATCCTCGACGGCGGCTGGTCCCGCTCGATCATGCCCAGCACGCCCAAGACATTAAGGCAACCTTCATAGTACTGTTCAACCCCCTCGGGATCGCAGTCCCCGGCGCCCATCCACTCCGAGTAGATCGCAGGTATGCGGGCGTCGCGTGCTATGGACAGCGTGCGGCCGTCGTGGCCCGCGTACGTACCCCAGACGATCGGCATGTTGAAGGCCCGGGCCATCTCGCGCTGGGTCTCAAGGACCCCGGCATCGGGATGCAGCATGTACCCGACCGTCGGGTAGAACCTCGATATGAGCCCACCGCTGTGCAGATC
>JAPOOT010000128.1 GCA_026713285.1 Gemmatimonadota bacterium
CAGGTTGCGGCATGAAGGAAGATTACGAGTTTCCTCAATCAAAAGGAAGCTTAACCATGTGTCCCGGTCAAGGGTGCAATACAGTTTCTCGTAAAGCGCAAAGACTACTGTGTCAAAGTGTCGAATTCCAGGCCGACGCGGATAGCGGAACCCGTGTCCGCGTAGTTGAACGCCTCGTTGATGTCACTGAAAGGGAAAGTATCGGAGATAATCTTATGGAACGGATACTTGCCCCGTGTACGACTCAGGAATTCCAGGGCGCGCGGGATAACCCAGGGTTCATAGACGAATACGCCGCGAATCGCCTTGCTACACCGGACGATGTTGCCCGGATCGATCTCAGTCGGGAATCCGAGATTGATATTTCCAATCCAGAGGTAACGGCCGCCCCATCGCAGCATATCAATTCCTTCGGCGAGAACGCGGGGCGATCCCACAAATTCAGCGACCAGATCTGCCCCGGCACCACTCGTGTGGTCAAGTACGAACTCAATGCGTGACTTCAGGTTGAATACATCGGCGTTGAGTGTTTCGTCGGCGCCGAATTCCCGGGCGAGTGCGAGGCGCGCCGGCAACCGATCGAGCACGATTATCTTCCCGGCTCCCATCTCCCGAGCTACCGCAGTCGCATAGAGTCCGAGTCCGCCTGCCCCTTGAATCACGACCGTGTCGCCAAGTGTGACGCCAATCTGATTCAGACCGTATATGACTTCCGACAAGGCACAGTTGATTGGGGACACGAGCGCGTCCGAGAGATCGTCGGGTACCTTGAAAACCCAATGACCGCGCTTCATATAGTAGTATTCGCCGTACGCACCATGGAAGTGCGGTGGCTGATCACTTGAGACGCCGAGCCAGTCTCTATAGCGATCAGGGCATCCCGGCTTTCCGTTGAGGCACGTCCAGCATTGTTGACACGGTTTGAAATAGGAGTAGACGATGCGATCCCCTTCGGATAGAGGCTGTCCGGCACTGTCTGCAGAAATGTTGCGCCCCAGAGCCTCGATTGTCCCGATCATTTCATGGCCAAGTACCTGTGGGATACCGCTCTTGATCCTGGGGCCGTGTCCGCGCCAGAAGTGCAGATCGGAGCCGCAGATATTCGCCATTCGGATGCGGACGAGCATGTCGTCCGCCGTAACCGATGGTATGGGATACTCGCGAATCTCCATCGGTGTTTGCGCCTGGGTAAAGACAGCGACTTTTCCAGTTTTCATGACAAGTCCGTTTTTTATATGACGTTCAAGCGTTTACTTGAGTATCGTTTTGCTTATCGCCCTTCAACTCCACCTCATCCCCCGTCTCCTTCTGCCACGCCCGAATCCGCTGCGTCAGATCTCCGATCCTTCCCGCCTGCTCACTGCGATGATACAGGTTCTCCAATTCACAGGGATCGCTGTTTAAATCGTACAGCTCTCCCTGCCCTTTTCCGTACAGGTTGAGTTTCCAGCCCTCCGCGGTCACGATCGTCCGGTTCTGATGCACCATGCTCTGGTTCGGTTCGGCTTCTCCAAGTCCGGCCCGCGCATGGCCGTCCTCTCCGCTCCACTCGACGAACACATCATCATTGTCCAGGTTCTCGTGCCCCTGCAACACGGGCACGCGGCTTCGACCCTGCAACCTGTCCGGTCGCTCGAGGCCCAATAGCTCCATCAGGGTGGGTACCAGATCGATGTGGCTGAATCGGCCGCCGATTCGTCGCGACGCGTGATCCAGCATGGGTGCGCGCAGCAACATCGGTACCTTGATGGACTCCTCGTACATGAGCGTCTTGCCCAGGATGCCATGGTCGCCCATGA
>JAPOOT010000280.1 GCA_026713285.1 Gemmatimonadota bacterium
AACCCGATTTCCCGCAGGTACTCCAGCGTCCGTTTCGCGATAGGAAAGGGTTTGTCGAACGGCGCGGGGTACATGTCCTGCTCCACGATGGCGTATCCGTCGTAATTGATGCGTTTCAGCAATTCAAGCAAGGCCGGGAAGTCCACCACGCCCGCCGAAGGTTCGCAGAACATGTCCATGGCCACCGCCGCGGCAAAGGGGATGTTCTCTTCGTCCACTTTCCGCTGTTTCTCCGGATCCACGCTCTTGAGATGAAGGTAGGGGATACGGTCGCGGTGTTTATCGAGGAACGCGACCGGATCGCCCCCGCGATAGGCGTGGTGTCCCACGTCGAAACAGAGCGCCACCCGTCCGGGGTCGGTGTCCGCCAGGAAACGCTCGATCTGCTCCTCGTATTCCACGTGGGTCTCCGCGTGGGGGTGGAAGACGAGTTGCAGTCCGTATGCATCCCGGGCGAGATCGGCTACGCGATGGGTCGTGTCGACGAGACGCCGCCAGGCTTCGTCGTCCAGGGTCCTGGGCTCGATCAGTTCTCCCGTGAAGAGGTCCGAGTAGGTCCCGTCGATCAGGACCAGGTAGCCGGCGCCGGTGGCGGCCAGCAGTTCACCCGCACCCTCCACCTGCTGCTCCAGTTCGGTCCATCTGCCCGGATCTTCCAGGTTCCCCATGGCGAAAGCGCTGGTCACCCTCAGGTTGCGTCCGTCCAGTTCCCGTTTCAGCCTGTCGATATCTGCGGGCAGGTAGCCGTAGGGGCCCAGTTCGATCCATTCATAGCCGGCTTCGGCCACCTCGTCCATGAAACGTTGCCACGGGGTCTGCCTTGGGTCGTCCGGAAACCAGACGCCCCACGAGTCCGGGGCACTGCCGATGCGGATGTTCATGGGTGGCTCCTTTAGTAATGAAACCGCTGGCTCGTGCGCCGTTCGGCCTCGTAACCCTCGCGCAGCTTCCGCGTCATGGGATCGTTGGTCGCCTCGGCGGACGCGATGTCCCACCAGACGTCTGAGGGCGGCAGGTAGCGGTGTTTCTCGGTCTCGCACACGATCACGCAGGCCCGCGTTTCCGAACGGGCCTCACGGAGGGCCTGTCGCAGCGCGTCCGGTGACTTCACGTGCCATGCCCGCGCGCCGAAACTCTCGGCATTGGCCGCGAAATCGATCTTGAGGTATGCCCCTTCCAGGCGGTCCGAATCGGTGTCTCGTCCCCGGAACTCGTTGCCGAACGACCGGCCCGCCCGGGCCATCTGCAGCGCACGGATGATCTGGTAACCGTGGTTCTCCGAGATGACGACGGTCACCTTGAGACCTTCCTGCATGGCGGTCATCAGTTCGGTTGGGTTCATCAGGTAGGTCCCGTCGCCGATGTAGACGTAGACCTCGTCGTGTTTCCCGGCCATGCGGGTACCCAGTCCGGCGGGAAGTTCCCAGCCCATGCAAGAGAAACCGAACTCCAGATAGCAGGCCGCGCCGCCCGTCACGTCCCAGAGCCGGTGCAGGTCGCCCGGCGGGCTGCCCGCCGCTGCTATGACGCAATCACCGTCCCTGGCTTCCTCGTTGAGCGTCCGGATGAGCCGGGCCTGGCTCATGGCCTCTCCGGGATGGTCGACGTATACTTCTTCCTGCAGGGACCGGCTGTGCGCATCCAGGCGGCGTCGAACTTCGGTCAGGTACGCCTCATCGGGACGGATGCCGGCCTTTCCGGCGGCTTCTGTCAGCGCGCGCAGCGCTTCCCGGGCGTCGGCCGTCACCGGCAGGGCCCCTTGCTTGAAGGCGTCGTGTCCGGCCACGTTGATTCCGATGAATCGCACGTCGGGATGGGAAAAGGCCGACTGCGAGCCCGTGGAGAAATCGGTCAATCGCGTCCCCACGGCGATGACCAGGTCGGCCTCCGCGGCGATCCTTGCGCCCGCCGGCGTGCCGGTCACCCCGAACCCGCCGATGGCCCAGGGCGAGGATTCGCGCATGGCGCCCTTGCCGCCGAAGGTCTCTCCCACGGGAATGCCGCAGGTCCCGGCGAATTCCGCCAGGGCGTCCCATGCTTCCGAGTAGTGCACGCCGCCGCCCGCGATGATCATGGGCCGCTTCGCCCCTTTGAGCATTTCGATCGCCTCCGCGATGCGTTCCGAAGTCGGCGGCCTGCGCTCCACGCGCCAGGTGCGCTTTTCGAAGAGGTGGGCCGGGTAGTCGTAGGCGTGGGCCTGCACGTCCTGCGGCAGCGAGATCGTCACGGCGCCCGTATCGGCCGGATCGGTGAGTACGCGCATGGCTTCCGGAAGGGCGGTAAGCAGTTGTTCGGGCCGGTTGATCCGGTCGAAGAACCGGCTGACAGGCCGGAAGCAGTCGTTGACGCTGACCTCGGCGGACACCGGGTGCTCGAGTTGCTGCAGGACGGGCCCCTGGTACCGGGTGGCGTAGTAGTCTGAAGGCAACAGGAGCACGGGCAGGCGGTTGATCGTGGCCGTCGCCGCGCCGGACAACATGTTGGTCGACCCCGGTCCGATGGAAGCCGTACACGCGATCGTGGCCATGCGGTGGTTCACCTTGGCATAGCCCGAGGCAGTGTGCACCATGGACTGCTCGTTGCAGGGCTGATGGTAGGTCAGATCCTGTCCGTACTCGAAAAGCGCCTGGCCCAGCCCCGCCACGTTCCCATGGCCGAAAATCCCGAAAATCGCAGGGATGAAACGACGCTCCGAGCCGTCCCGTTCACTGTACTGCACCGAAAGGTATTTGACCACCGCCTGCGCCGTGGTCAGACGGACTTTCTCGTGGGGATATGCCATGGTCTGCTCCTTCGTTTGAATATCTGATCCCGGTTGATTCGGGACGGCCCCGGTTGATTCGGGACAACCCGCGGCCTGTCTCGATCGATCGACGACCGGACCTGCCGATCAACGTATGGAACAATCTGTCAACGCCCGGAACTGTCGACCATAGACCTGTCTCGATCAACGGCCGGTTCTAGCGACTAACGCACGGGAACTATCTGTCAACGGCGGGAACTTTCGATCGTTTCCCACCGGTCGGACGACCAGGAGCGTTCGATCGCGGATAGCACGCGCGCGACGGCCAGCGCTTCGCAGAAACCGGGTTCGCCCTGCCTTCCCGCCGCGATGGACTGCAGGAAGTGGAAGGTCTCTATCGCCTTGAGGTCGTCGTATCCCAGTCCCACCGCCGGCCCGGGGTTGAAGTGCGCATGTCCGGGATAGGCCGGACCGCTCTGCAGCGTGACGAATCCGTCGTGCGGGCCGTCGACGGAATAGAGTTGAAGTTCGTTCATTCGTTCGAAATCCCACCGGACCGCGCCTTTCGTGCCGTGGATCTCGATGGCCATCTGGCATTTCACGCCCTGGATCACGCGGCAGACTTCGAAGGTTCCCCGGGCGCCGTTCTCGAATTCCACCAGCGCCCCGGCGTAGTCTTCATTGGTAACCGGATCCCGCTTGCCTCCGGTCCCGACGGAGAAATGGGTGCCTTCGCCGGCTGGGGCGACGGGCCGGTCTTCGATGATCAGCGCCTGCTGGCCGACTATGCGTCTGATGGGCCCCGCGAGCATGTGGGCCATGTCGGCAACGTGGGACATGAGGTCGCCCAGGGCTCCGCTTCCCGCATGTTCCCGCTGGAACCGCCACGACAGCACGCCGTCCGGATGGCTCGCGTACCCCGCGAAGAACCGGCCGCGGTAATGGGTGATGTCCCCCAGCTTGCCGTCTTCGACGAGACGCCGCGTATGCTGCACGAGCGGCGCCCACCGGTAGTTGTATCCGACCCAGGTCAGCACGCCGGCATCGGCGGCCGCCCGGGCAATTTCGTCCGTTTCGCCGGGGGAACGGCCCACGGGCTTCTCGCAGAAGATATGCTTGCCCGCGGCGGAGGCGGCGCGGACCATTTCCAGGTGCAGGTTATTGGGCGCCGTGATGTTGACCACCGACACCTCGGGGTCTTCGATGACCTCGCGCCAGTCCGTTGTCGTGCGCGCGAATCCCAGCATGTCCCTGGCCTGCCCGCATCGGTTTTCCGTGTCGTCGGCGCAGATGACCAGATCGGGAAGGAGTTCGCTTTCGTGGAATCGCTGCCGGACCTGGCGATAGGCGCGGCCATGGACCATGCCCATCCAGCCCATGCCGATAATGCCGATGCCGATGTGCGGGGTCATGCCTTCTCTTCCGTTCTCCTGATGATGGCCACGGTCAGCCCAGGGTTTGAATCAACTGGTTGACGCCCAGGTAAAGGAACAGGACCAGCGCGAGGATCAGCATCGCGTTCAGCAACCATCCCGTCCTCAGCCTGCCGACCCAGTCCTTCCGGGAGTTCATGTAGAGCAGGGTTCCGGCCAGGAACGGCATGAACAGCGCGCCGACAACGGTGTATACGATGACCACGGCGACCGGCCTGTCGAAGAGCAGCAGGACCATGGTCGGAAAGGTCAGAAACAGCAGAAACCCGCGGTAGTAGGGCGAATCGGTGCGGACCATGTCCTCCCGGTCCTCGCTGGACGCGTTTTTGAACAACGACATGAAATCGGCGAAGAGATAGGGGATGCCCTGCCAGACGCCCAGGACCGACGTGATGACCGCGGCCCAGAATCCCAGGTAGAGGGACCACCTTCCGAAAGGTCCCAGCGCCACTTCCAGCCGGTCGGCCATGCCCAGTACAATGTCGAGGCCCACGGCTTCAGGCTGGATCTGGGCGCCCAGGATCATAACCGCGACACCGAAAAAACCCGTCAGGATGTAAGCGCCTGCCAGGTCGATGCGGATGCCCTTCACCCATTCGCTTCCGGTTCGCCCGGCTTCGCGGATCCAATATCCGTAGCACATGACGGACAGGCTTCCGCCTACGCCGCCGAGGACGCTCAGTACCGCGACCACCGATCCGGACGGCGCGCTGGGCAGCGCGATACCCCGGACGACATCGCCCAGATCGGGACGCAGCGCCCAGGCGCTGATCAGGAAACTCACGAACATCAGGCCGATGAGCACTTTCATGACCTTCAGGAAAAACCCGAATCTACCCAACCAGACCATGAGGCACGCCGCCAGGGCGTGGATGACGCCCCATTGGGCGACCGAAAGAGACGGAAAAACCGTGTGGCCGGCCAGGCCGGAAGCCGAAAGCAGTCCGCCTCCAACCAGGAAGGACCAGATGACCAGGTACAGCAGGAAGAAATACTGGACGGGCCTGCCGAGGCGTTCCACCCATCCTTCCAGAAGCGTGGTGCCCGTCGCCAACTGCCAGCGGCCGATCCCCTCGTTCAGGGCGAATTTGAGTACGGCGCCGTAGACGATGGCCCACAGGAGCACGGTGCCGAATTTCGCCCCGGCGTTGGTTGCCGAGATCATGTCGCCCGCGCCGACCCCGGTGGCCGCCACGGCGATGCCCGGGCCCATCAGCGCAAACATCTGGAAGAAGTTCAGTTTCAAGGTGATTTCCACATAGAATCAGGTGGGCAGGCGCATCGTAATCAGCTCGGAAGACGCATTGGGATTCAAACCGGAATCAGGCCGAAAGTCACGCCGGGATCAGGCCGGAAAACCGTACTCTCAGATCCCGTCCTGCATCATTTCGTCCAGGTATCGCTTCCCGGACAGGATCGCGTTGAAGGGATCGGCCCCCGTGGCCAGCTCGATACTGATATATCCGTCGAATCCGCCGTCCCGCAGGATCCGGAGCGCCCGCCGGTAGTCGATCATGCCCTCGCCGAGCGGCGCGTTGATGTGCTGTGCGCGGTCTTCTTCCTGGAAGTAGATCCGCTGTATGTTCTTGACGTGCCAGAAGTTGGTGTGCGGCGCCAGCAACCGGCACACGTCGTCCCATCCGCCCTCGGGTGTCGCGTAGGCGAAGTAGAAATTGCCGAGGTCCGGATTCGCCTTGATCAGTGGATGGCCGACGAGATCGATGAGCCGCAGCATGCCCCCCGGGGTGTCCACGATGCTGTTCTGGTGCAGTTCCAGCGTCAGTTCGGTGCCTTCCGGCTCGGCCTCCCTGGCCAGCGCTTTCAACACCCCGGCGGCTTCCTCGTAGTCTTCATCCCGCGCCCGCAGGCTGCTGCCCACCGGGTCGGCCTGTCCCCGGAGATCCTGTTCGCGCACGCCTACTTCCCAGGGTTGCGGCGAAATGGACATGTTGACGAGCGGCGCCCCGGCGAGTTGGGCCGCTTTTACCGCCCTTCGCAGCAGGCCCCGGTTCGTCGCGCGGACCTCTTCCGGGGCCGGCCAGGTGATGATCTTCCGCAGAACGGTCAGCCCGCCGATTTCGAGTCCATGCTCGCGCGCCTCCTCGCCGAGTTCGACCAGGGCCTCGTCCGGGGCGTCGTAGAAGTTGAACCAGGTCTCGCCCAGGTCGATCCCGTCGAATCCGTGACGGACGAGCCAGTCCCACACGGGTTTGCGCTCGTCGGCCAGGGGATAGCCTCGCTCTGCGGCTTCGGGTGAACGGTACGGACTGAGCGTCAGGGTACAAAAGACGATTTTCATGTAGTGTTATTCCCCAGGTACGCGTTGACGATGTCCCGGCAGAGGGCGTGGTCCTGCCGCGCGCCGTACCCGTCGGTGATGGGCTGTTTTCCGTTCACGACGCAATCATGAAAGTGGATCATTTCCAGCTTGAAGGCATTCTGCTTGTTGACGACGAGTTCCTTCTTCCAGGGCTGGTCGCCGTCCATGCCCTGCACCGTGACCGGCGTCGGCAGGCCCCGGTCGAATCCCGTGGGGAACCGGATGCTCACGCGGCGCTCCGCGCCAAAGACTTCCAGGGTCTCCCGGAAATCATGCAGGCCCGGCAGGCTCGTCCAGGTCGCCGAGCAGCGCGCGTCGTTCTCGTAGGCCAGCACGGTCGTTACGCTGGTTCCGTCCCGCCATACTTCCGCGCTGATCACGCGTTCCGGCGGCCCGAACATGCCGCGCAAACTGCTGATGTCGTGGATCATGCTTCCGGATAGGGAGAAGAAGATGCGGCGGGCTGCTTCCGGGGCGTCGCCTATGGCATCCCTGAAGGTCTGTTCCCGTCTCCGCGCAGTGTCTTCTATCAGGTCCCGCGGTACGTCGTCAAAGGCATACAGCGTAAATTCCCGGAGATGCCGGTCGTTGCCGCAGTGGAGGTGGTTGGCCTGGATGAAGCGGATATCCGACATGGCGAGGACCTGGTTCCGCGCGAACTGGTATCCCGGGTCGTGCTGCTTCATGTAACCCACCATCAGCGTATTTCCCGAAGCCTCGGCGGCACCGATGATCCGGTCCGCATCCTTGACCGAAAAGCACATGGGTTTTTCGATGAAAACGTGCTTGCCCGCGTTCAGCGCGGCGACGGCCACTTCGGTCTTGGGGTCGGCGAAACACAGGAGCACGGCGTCGAGATCGAGTCCGAGAAGGTCCTCGTGTCGCGTGACGCGTGCGCGTTGGGGAACGTGGTACATCTCGCCGATGTAGTCTACGAGCTTCGCGGACGCGTCGCAAAGCCCGGCCAGCTCGTACCGGTCCCGGAGCTCGGCGATATGGGGCAGATGCTGAATCTGGGCGATCGCACCGCAGCCGATCACGCCGATCCTGATACGGTCCATGTTCGTTCCTTCCCGGCAATCGATGCCTTGGAAACGATGAACAGACGGGGATGTCGATGAAATGAATACGCCCGGAGGGATTCGAACCCCCGACCTACTGATCCGAAGTCAGTTGCTCTATCCAGCTGAGCTACGGACGCACGGGGGAACCGGGAACCGGCGCAACCTGTGCGCTGCCTGCCCTTTCGGTTGCGGCCGAGCCAGGCGAAGCGCGCTGGCAATCACCAATCGCTATTGTTCAGGACTCCCCCTCGATACTCCCCGGAACGTTCAGCCCGACCATAGTGGACTCGGACAATCCTTAAGATATTGCACGGCGTGCGAGCATGTCCAGAACAACATGGCAAGCGATCTACGGTGCGCCGACACCCGTGCCAAAGGTCGGGGATCTCACCCAGGCGTTGGATTGCCGCGCGATGTCCGAAGCAGATGAAGTCGCCGCGAGGTCTGTCTTCGCCCGCCTGTTCGAGCGGCGATCGGAGAAGCGTTTAACGGGCGGCTGGCGAGGGGAGCCGCGGACCGGTCCGATGCCGACGCCGATCGCCAGGCTCCAGCCGCGGGCGGAGCGGTCGAGCGAGCCGAAACAGGTGAGGAGCCGGTCGCCGGGCAGGCGGTGCGTGTACCGGCCGCGCGCGTCCAGCGACCACGGACCGGAGGGCGCGGGACCGTCCGGGCCGAGTCCGCCGAGCCGTTCCTCCCACAGCGCGCCGGAACCGGCCGCGGAGTCGCCCCAGCGCGGCGACACGGAGAGCGAGAGTCCCTCCTCCGAGGGGCTGCCGACGCCGAGCGTCACGCCCAGGCCGCGCTCCATGTAGCCCGCGGCGGAGTGGAGGACCAGGATGCGGCCCTGCGCGTCGATGCGGACGGGGCCGCCCGCGGTCCCGAGTCCGCCGGCCACCTCGAGGCCCGTGCCCTTCTGGCCCGCGCCGCCGTCGCGTCTGGCGCTCGCCTCGCCGAAGGTCTCGAGCGCCAGGGCGCCGATGCGCATCGCCGTCGCCATCTCGATGCCCAGGCGCTGCTGGTCGACCGCCGCGCTCCGGCCGTCTACGGTCTCCTCGCCCGGCCTGGTCGCAAGCCGAGCCCACGCCGCGTCGGTCCGAAGCCCCAACCAGCCCGCGATGCGGCGGCGGACCTCGATGAGCCCGAGCCCCAGATCCAGGCCGCTCTCGCCCTTTCGCCCCGTCGCGCGCGCGTTCTCCGCCGTTCCCCGTCCCCCGCCCGCCATGGCCCACGCCGACGCCTTCCCGGCGGACCAGCGCAGATAGGGGTGAACGGCCGTCAGCGAGGTTTCGAGGCGTCCGCCGGCTGTGCCGGCCCGCCAATCGCCTCCGCCCCGGCTCCTCGCCACCGCCACGCCCGCGAGCCAGCGCTCGCCGAGTGCGCGGTCTAGCCCGACCCAGCCCGTCCGCAGGTCGCCATCGTAGCCGCGCTTCGGCGCCGGATCTCCCGCGAACGTCTGGATGTCGCCCTGGCCCCAGAGTCGCCAGACCCGGCGACCGACCGCTTCCTGCTCACCGGCGTCACCGCCGCCCCACGCGAACACGAACTCCGTGCCGCCGCCGCGCGCTCCGAGGCCATCGGCGGCGTCCACCGCCAACTCCGCGAGCAGACGCTCCGCAGCCGTACGCACGCACGTCCCGTCCAGCGGGATGGAGCGCCCCATCACTTTCAGCCGCGACCGCCCATCCATGCCGCCCGCCCCCACCCGGCGGCCCAGCGTCATGCGCGCGCCCGCCAGATGCGCCCGCGCCATCGCCGCCAGCGTCTCGTCGAGTACGGCGCGCACCATCCGGTCGCTTGCGTCCACCGCGAAAGTCTGTGTCGCGGAAAGCCCGCCCGGGTCGCGGGCCGTCACCACGATGGACGCCGGGCCGTAGCCAACGGGCGTCAGCGTCAGCGCCGGGCCCGTCACGGACACCGACGCCACGTCCGGATCGGACGACACGGCCGCGTAGGTCAGCAGGTCGCCGTCCGGGTCCCTGAAGTACGGCGCCAGTTCGAGCGCCGCTGCCGCGCCTCCTTCCTCGATCGCCTGGTCCGGGATCGCGCCCACCGCCACCGGCGCGTCGTTCACCGGCTCGACCACGACCACGACCTCCGCCTCCGCCGTCCCGCCGTTGCCGTCGATCACCGTGTACGTGAACCGGTCCGCGCCGTGGTAGTCCGCCTCCGGGGCGTAGGCCACACTGCCGCCCCCGGTCGGACGCGCCGTACCGTGCTCCGGTTGCGTAACCTCTTCGATCCGCAGCGCGTCGCCCTCGACGTCCGTGTCGTTCGCCAGCACGTCGATCATCACCGAAACATCCTCCGCCGTCGCCGCCGTGTCGGCCACCGCCACAGGCGCGTCGTTCACCGGCTCGACCTCGACCACGACCTCCGCCTCGGCCGTCCCGCCGTTGCCGTCGGCCACCCTGTAGGTGAACCGGTCCGCGCCGTGGTAGTTCGCTTCCGGCGCGTACGCCACACGGCCGCCTCCGGCCACCTGCGCCGTGCCGTGCGCCGGCCGCGAGACCGACTCGACACGCAGCAGGTCCCCCTCGACGTCCGTGTCGTTCGCCAGCACGTCGATCAGCACCGGCTCGTCCTCCGCCGTCGCCGCCGTGTCGTCCTCCGCCTCCGGAGCCTCGTTCACGTTCGTCACCTCGACCGTTACCTCGACCGTCACACCCGCGCCGTGCGGGTCGCTGGCGCGAACGGTCAGTTCGTACCGGTTCGGCTCCGTCTCGTAGTCCTCGCCCGGACCCACATACGTCACCGCGCCATCCCCCACCCCGATGACGAACAGATGCGCCGCACCCGACGCTAGCGTATATGTCACCTCGTCGCCGTCCGGGTCCTCCGCGACCGCCGCGCCCAGCGGCACCGGGCGGCGCCGCCCGTCCTCGTTCTCCCGAAGCTCGAACGTGTAGGACGGCTCGGCGAACGCCGGAGGCGCGTTCACCACTTGGATGGTCACCGTGGCCGAAGCCGTCCCGCCCCTTCCGTCCGCGACCCGTACGCGGATCGTGACGCGCCCGGTATCGGCGGGAGCCCGCCAGCGCGTTGCCGTCTCGTCGGTCGGCCCCAAGAACCTGCCTCGAGGCGTGCTCCACGCATACGTCAGCGGATCGCCGTCGGGGTCCGAGGCCGTCGCGGTCAGCTCTACCACCCCGCCCGGCCGCACCCGGCACGGCTCGCACGATGCAGTCACCGTTGGCGGGCGGTTCCGCGGACCGCCGCCGCCGCCACCGCCACCGCCACCGCCACCGCCGCCATCGTCATCGTCGGAGATCGTGACCTCGACCGAACTGGGGCTGCCCGCGGTCACCGACGACGGAAGCGCGCCCAGCGCCACCGTGAACGTCTCGTCGTCGGCGTCCGCGTCCTCGGCCGTCGATATCGTGCCCGTGCCCCTCGTCGCCCCGGCGCCGATGGTGACGCCCGACAGCGAACCGAAGTCGCCCGGCTCCGCCGTCCCCGCCGTCAGCGTGAGCGGGATCCTCACGCCGCTCGACAACGCCGACGAAAGCGTCGCCGTCACCGTCACGGCGCTCCCCTCGTCGACCGGGTTCGGCGAGACGGACAGACGCACCGACGGTGGCGTCGGGGTCGTGCCCCCGTCGTCATCCGTGATCGTGACTCGGACCGAACTCGGGCTGCCGGCGGTCACCGAGGACGGGAGCGCGCCCAAAGCCACGGTAAACGTCTCGTCGTCCGTGTCGGCGTCGTCGGCCGTCGATATCGCGCCCGTGCCGCTCGTCGAGCCCGCGCCGATGGTGATGCTCGACAGCGAGCCGAAGTCGCCTTGCTCCGCCGTCCCCGCCGTCAAGATGAGCGGGATCGTTACGCTGCTCGACAGGGGCGAGGACAGCCGCGCCGTCACCGTCACACTCTCGCCCTCCGCCACGGGATTCGGCGAGGCCGACAGACGCAGCGACGGGGTCGTGGT
>JAPOOT010000132.1 GCA_026713285.1 Gemmatimonadota bacterium
CCGCCTTGCCGCGCCAGGATCATCTGTAATCAGCGTCACCAGGCTTCGCTCGCCGGCCCGCTCGACGATCCGGAGACTGCGGATGCCGATCCGGGCGTCAGCCAGGCGCCTTGCCACCTCCGCTAACGACCCGGGCCGGTTTTCGAGATCGAGCACAAGCGCATCCTCGGTTACCGCACGGTACCCCGCGTCGTTCAGCGTCCTGAGTGCGGCGTCGTAGCGGTCGACACGCAACACGATGACACCGCGCTCTCCCAGGACGCGCGCCTCGATGAATTCGATATTGACTTCTGCACGGGCCAGCGTGTTTGAGACGGCCGCCAGTGTGCCGGGCGCGTTTTTTACCGGTATGATGATCTCTTTCATACGGCTGCCCCGATTGCTTGTCGCATATCGCAGATGAACTCGTCCAGCGTATCCCGGGAAACACCGGGCAAAGCGATGAGGTGCGCGATGTCTCCGGAACAGGCGATAATCCATTTATCCAGCATGGCCTCCGGAGGACGGGGAAAGACGACGATTACCGAGTGTGGATTCCGCCACGCCTCGATGCCGGTCTCGTTCAGGGCCCGCTCCACATAGACCGCCTTTCGAAGCGATTCGGCGACCAGTTCGCGAAATCCGTCATCACCGTGTGCACGCAAGGCATACCAGAGCATGAGGGGCGTGATCGCGTTCCTGGATCCGCTTATGGTCGTGTCAAGCGCACCCACGTATTCGACGGATCGGGATATACGTTCCATGTGGGTCTTGCGTACCATGGAGACGCCGCACGGCAGGGGCGATCCGATCATCTTGTGCCCTGAAATGGAAATGCTGTCCGCTCCGGCGCCGAAATGCCAGGGCGGCGGATCGTCGACAAAGGGCAGGATCATACCCGAAAATGCGGCATCGACATGAATGTACGCATTCGGTACGCATTGTCTTTCCAGTACTTCCCGAATGCGGTCCAGCCGGTCAACGGCGCCCGTCATCGTCGTGCCGACGTTCGCGAATACGATGGGAGGGACGTCGCGGTGAATCCGGATGCTTTCCTCCAGATCCTGATAGTCCATTTCCCCGGTATGATGGCTCCGAATCATGATATTGCGCGTGTGTTGCAGCCGCAGTATCTTACTCACGCTATAGTGCGTATCCTCGGAAAAATAGACGATGCCATCCGGATAGAGTTCTCTGGCGAGATAGAGGCCGTACATGTTCCCTTCCGTCCCGCCGTTGGTGACGTAACCCCAGCAGTCTTCTCCCCGGATCCCCGTCAAGCGGGCAAAGGACATGATCACCTCGCGTTCGAAGTCATGGGTGTTCATGCGGAAGTTGCTGCCGGAAAAGGGATCGCCCAGATTGTTCACGGCGAATTCCATGAAGCGAAAGAGCGGGGTGTAATCGAATCGCTGGTTGCATGGATAGCCGATGGAGACCTTCCGTTCTGCCGACAGTCGCTCGTAGAGCGCATCCAGCCTCGACGAGTTTTGTTCGTCGAGCGTGGCAGCGTGCTCGATCTGGTCCGGACAGGCTGTTTTCGTAGTCATATCGCGTTGTACTTTTCGTTTGCAAGTTGCTTGCTTACTACCCTTACTATTAGACGGGGATGAACCGGGAGAGTTCCGGCGTCCAGGAGGAAATACGCCGCGGCTTGGACCCGGATGCACAAGCTACATCAACTTCAAGGCGGGGAGAAAGAACATCAACAAAGACCGTATCCCATCCGTTGCCGGTGATTCCAGTATGCCGCAGACCACGGACATGAACCGACTGGCAGCCATCGACTGGATGCGCGGCCTCGTCATGGTCCTGATGGCCATCGATCACGCCAGCCTCGCTTTCAACGGCGGCCGGCTCGGAAGCGATTCGTGGTTCGCGCACGAGCCGGGGTCCGAGCTGCCCGCCGCCCAGTTCTTCACCCGCTGGATCACCCACCTGTGCGCACCGACCTTCGTCTTTCTCGCGGGGACCGCGATCGCGTTGAGCTTCGAGCGACGCCGTCTCCTGGGTGCGCGCGATCGCGACCTGGACCGGCACCTGTTCAAGCGGGCCCTCGTCATCCTGGCCTTTGAACTGCTTTGGTGGTCACCGTTTTCGCTGCAGGTCCTCTTCGTCATCGGCATGGGGCTGATCTGCATGATCCCCTTGCGGCGCCTGTCCACACGCACCCTGCTGATCACCGCTCTGGCGATACTGTTCCTGTACGAAGCCCTGTTCTGGGGTATCATGCATCTGGGGGGCATAACGTCCGACATGATTCGGGAGGTAACGAATTTTCCGGTTCCGCCCAGTGAATTCGATCAGGAAGCGATGAACGAAGCGGCCAACCAGGTCCGAAACCTGGGCTGGATGAGCATCTTCAACCCCTTTTTCCATCCGGGACTGCTGGTCAAGATCGGCCCCATACCCTTGTGGGTGCAGTATCCTTTTGTGCCGTGGCTGGGGATGATGATATTGGGCTGGCTGTTCGGCCGGTTCCTGCTGCAACGCCTGACGACCCCAGTATTGCCAGACCCGTCAACTGCGGGCTCGGCGCCTGCGGACGCAACTCGACCGCCAATGTCGGTCGAACGCCTGCTGCTAATTGCGGGATTGCTGGCGTTGGGACTGTTTGTGCTGTTTCGCGCCTGGAACGGTTACGGAAATATGCTGCTCCTGCGAGAGGACTTCTCGCTGGTGCAATGGCTGTATGTAAACAAGTACCCGCCAAGCCTGACGTTTGCGTTGCTCGAGTTGGGCCTGATGGCCTTGGTCCTATGGGGTTTCTTCAGATACCAGCGGAAGATGAAAGGACCGGCAAGAGCCTGGAATCCCCTGCTTGTATTCGGCCAGACCGCCTTTTTCTTCTACCTGATCCACATGCACATTCTGATATTCAGTGCGCTGGCCATGGGCATGTTCATGAAACAAGGCCTGGGCGCCGCCTACCTGGCCGCCCTGGCCGTCCTGGTCCTGCTCTATCCCGTGTGTCTCTGGTTCCGCCGTTTCAAAGCCAGACGGCCGCGAAGCTGGGTCAGGTATATATAACCCGCGCGAAGCTGGGTCAGGTATATCTAGCCCGCTACAGACCCCGCCCACAACACGCATAGCTCGGGTAATCGTTTCAGCCGGATCGAGCAACGTCGAAGTGTCATCATCGTGGAGTCCAGACCCCGAACGGTTCAGAACGTCAGGACCGGATTGAAGGAACGATATCGTGGGTCCTTCGTCTAATCCACTGATACAGACGCCATTGTCATAGCAGGAACGTCGCCGCCATGAAGGGAAATGCACTACGATGCAAATCAATACTTCGTCGATAACCATTCGATTCCTGATCGCGATCATCCTGATCGTCGGCCTGATGATCCCGTGGGCATTGCTCAATGTCGTGGTGATGGACCGCAGCGGTTACCGGGACGAGGCGCTCCGGAACGTCAGTCATTCATGGTCGGGGCCGCAGACCATCGTCGGACCGATCCTGGCCATACCCTACAACCCACCCCAGGACGACGACAGAGATGCCTACTTCGAAGGCGAACCGCATATCTTCGTCATGCCCGACAAACTGAGCGCGGAACTGAACAGTACGTACGAAATCCGTTCCAGAGGGATCTTCGACGTACCGGTCTTCACCGCGTCCCTGGACGCCACGGGCGAATTCCCCGATCTCGATGTGCCGGAATTGCAGAACCAGTACGGTGAAATCATCCTGGACCGTATGACGGTTCTAGTGGGCGTGTCGGACACCCGGGGCATACAGCAGGGTACGTTGAGACTCGGCGACATCCCGGTCGATCTGGAGTCCGGTACCGGTTTCGACACGATTGGCGAAGGGGTGCAGGCACCCGTGCGTCTTGCCGGAATGACGTGGGACCGTACGTTTCAGCTCGCTCTCACGTTTCGTGGGACCGAGCGGTTCGGCATTGAACCCGTGGGAGACGAGACGCGTATCACGATGACGTCGACGTGGCCCCATCCAAGCTTCGACGGTCGCATACTGCCGGATGAACACACCGTGGACGACAGCGGTTTCACGGCCGCGTGGACCACGGGAAGGCTCGCCAGAGGTTATTCGCGCGTTCTGGACGCGTACGGTCGCGGCGTCGCCGAAATGCTGCCTTTCACGACCCGCGGCGAATCCTACGCGGAGCCGGGCCGCCCGAACGCGACTGCTCCATCGGAATACCGGGAAGGGGTCGGATTCAGCGTATTCAAGGCCGATGACATCTATCGTTCCGCGACCCGCAGCCTGCAATACGGGATTCTGTTTATCGTCTTCACCATGATCAGCGTGGTATGCATAGAACTGATTACCGGCATCCGCTTTCACATCGTGCAATTCGGCGTGGTGGGCATTGGCCTGGTCGTGTTCTTTCTCGCGCTCCTGTCGCTGGCCGAGCACATCGGCTTCGGGTGGGGCTACCTGATCGCGGCCGCGCTTATTACGTCGATGAACGTTTTATACGTCGCTGCCGCTTCCAGGTCCGGCCGGGGAACGGCATACGTGGCCGTCGTGCTTGCGACGCTCTACACGGTCCTGTATCTGCTCTTGCTCGTGGACGAATACGCCTTGCTCGTCGGTACGGGACTGGTGCTGGCCCTGCTGTCCGGGTTGATGTACGCGACCTATCGGCTGTCGAGAAGCGAAGTCGGAGCGCAAGGGTAGTGACTATCAGGTTGGCACCGATATGTGATCAAGTTTTACTTCTTCACAACTTGATTACGGCCGTAATCAAGACAACAATTACAGCTACCCCGACACCTTGCGGTTCGTAAAGTTCACAGTCATCGAAAAACGCAATGGCTGGACGGGGATACGGGACGTATCAGATTCAGACGTGTTTTTTGTCTCCAATAAAAACGCAAGTAGGAAGATCCTACTCGTCACCGGATACCCTCAGATACCCCTCGACCCCCCCAAGACGGGTGTTTAAGTGATCGGGTCGATTGTATTCATCCCGTATTTCAGTCCGTACCGCGGCAAACTCGTCTCGCACCTCATTCCTGAACTCCCGGCCTCTCGAAGAAGGTCGTTACGCCATCAGGGTTTGGTATTCCAGGACACGCACGATCCGAAGGCGACGACCGCATAGACTTTCTCTACACGGGGAGTCTGCCGAATTTCAACTGTAAACGGGATTTAACCCGACGGTTTACTGCCGCGCCCTAAGAAGGCTAATCCGGCCATGACGTTGTACGGTCAAGGCTGACCAGACCGGACCGGCGTGAATTTTTCAACCGTCAGATGATCAGCTCGGTCTCGTTCCCGCCACACATCATAGGCCATCTGCATGCCGAGCCATGTCTCGGGACTCGAGCCAAACGCCTTCGAGAGGCGAAAGGCCATTTCGACAGAAATCCCAGTTTTTTCATTTACCAGATCGGACAGCGCTTTACGCGTAATCCCTAATCCTTGAGCCGCCCTCGTTATGGAAAGACCAAGTGGGTCGAGACACTGTCGCCTCACTATACTTCCCGGATGGGGGGGATCGTACATAGTCGGCCCTTTCGGCTATCGGTCGTTAACATGCTCTTGCCATTGCATGGTTCTGTTATCTACTTTTCTCTCACACGCTAATGATAGTCAATGAAATCAACATCGGCCGCGTGACCCTTGTCGAACCGAAAACTCACCCGCCAGTTTCCCGATACGGATACGGCATAATGTCCTTTTAGCCTGCCTCTCAATTGATGGAGACGCAACCCGGGTAATTTAAGATCATCAGGGACACGACTTTGATCGAGCACTGCGAGGAGGTCCCTTAATTTCTCTACGTGCCGTGGTGATACCCATCGGGTTACGCCGTTCTCATGCAGGGCTTTGAGTCCACGATGCTTGAAAGACTTGATCATGAATGATGCGAGTCGAGTTTATACCTATACTCGAAAGTTTAGGGTATCGTCCAACACCTGTCAATTACCAAAAGTGACATACAGCCGAACACGCCAGGACTCACAGAAACCGCCAGTATGAAGGCGACCCCGGGCATTGATGATCACAATCTCAATCCCCTGCTATCGGCATCTCTTTCCGCTCTCCGTTGGCCAGGGCGAAGGAAGCCCTGCATATCACGTCGATACCGAGTTGGTCCACCACGTTCTTCGGGAGCGTAAACATCATGGCGTCCGTATCCGCTATAGTCCTGACGGTCGTCCGGCGTTGCCAACAGGGGAACATCATCCGCAAGAACGTCATTAGAAGGCGAAATCCGTTCTTCCGTGTTTACATTCGGGATACCATCCATTGAAACCGTCCCCTTTCCTGCCTCATTAAGATGATCGATCTATGGCATACACGAACGGTACACGAACGGGTACCGGCCATGATGCGATTTCCATGCAGCAGAACTAACGTCTTTAGGCATAGTCTGTTTTGATAGGATTTAATCGTATCTTTTTTGGGTTTGAATTATCACCAGCAGAAAATGAAAACCTTGAGCGGTATGGCGGCCGGTTACCGACCGCTTCCAATAGAAAACCCCGCTGGCGACCGATACTTGTAATGAGAATCCGGTGGACGCCTGCGGGGTTCGGAACTTCTACGATACTGCTGAAGTGCTAAGGCAAAACAGTCTCTCCGTTCCAGTTTACGGGGAAAGGTTGATAGGTAGAATGCGGATAGTCTCTTGGTGAGAGGAGTTCTAGCGCGGTGTTTGCGGTACTTCCCGCAACTTTAGGTGCCGTCCGCCGCGCTCTAGTCAGATCGTAGAGTCTCCACATTTCATCCACTCTGATCCCGAATCCTAGGCTACTAACGGGCACTCTTTGAGGTTGACCGGTAAGTCGGTCATATACTAGGCTTTCAAACGTCGCATGGTTTATACCAATGATGAAACCTTCATGGTCAAATATAAAGCTCCCGCTCGTACCCCCCGATGTATCTAGGTTGTGCTGTATCACGCGGCTGTTCTCAGGGGTAATTACCCCATCCGAGAATGATCGTAGCGCACTTACGGTGCCGTCCTTGAACGTGGCTATGGGTACTGCACTGTAAGGGTTGTTAATCTCACCGGGAAACCCTATCGTTCCTATTGGCTGGCCGACACGCAGACCGTTGGCACGGTTTCGAGGTAAGAATGACGGACGGAGAGCAAATTGCGCGTCTACAACAAGTACTCCTACATCCGGCGAGCCGACCGTGCCATCGTAATCCGGATGGATATAATACGTATTTAAACTATACGTCTCTAATCCACCTACAGCAGTCCCGGATCTAACAGCCAATGTTTGCGGGTTGAGATGTGCAATCGGTCTTATTGTCTCGACTACGCCTTGGATAACGTGAGCATTCGTCCAGATCGCATTTGTAAACTGAGCAACGAACCCCGTTCCCACCACGTAGTTCGCTCCTCGGACCCGCACCACAATGGCATATACCGCATCCGCCAAATTGCTTTCTTCTATCACATCCGCCCAGTTCAGGGGTTCGCCTGGCAGCCCCTGCGGTCCCGCCGGTCCGGTCGCTCCGGTCGCTCCGGTCGCTCCGGTCGCTCCCGCCGGTCCCCGGGCACCTGTTTGTCCCTGTTCGCCCACCGGACCTTGCGGTCCTGCCGACCCGCTTGACCCCGCCGGTCCCGTTGGCCCCGGCTTGCCCTCACAGGCGAACAACGCAAATACGAGAAGCAATCCGCCAAATCGAAACAACATCAAGTAGGCCTCCTTGGGTTCAAAGCGGTGAATACACAGCGGGCGTCCGTACTAGCGACGGAGTTCGGAGTCCAAGGTACGGTATTTCTGCGATCGTACGCAGCCCGCCCCTACCACCCCGGCGGATTGTCCTGCCAGGTGCGTCCGATGTAATCGAAGAA